>NZ_JBSFWU010000002.1:0-175232 GCF_053594995.1 Streptomyces sp. NPDC002536 | reverse complement strand
ACTGCGCGACCAGCCACGACGCGCCCGCAGCCGAAGTCCCGGGGCTTCGCCCCGGACCCCCGGGACGGTGCGTCGGCTGCGGGCCGGTGGGGGCCGGTCGCGCAGTTCCCCGCGCCCCTTCGGGGCGCGGCTCAGCCGCGCCCCGGCCGTTTCACCAGTTCGTCCGCCCAGTCGTTCAACGGCTGCGGCGTCCCGGCGAGGTCCAGGACGAAGAGCGGCACGCACAGGTCGTCGGCGCGGCACCGGGCGTCCGGCGCGTACCCGGCCAGGGAGAAGCAGACGGAGGCCGCGGAGTCCAGGAGGCCGTGCAGCCACAGGCATTCGACGTCGCGCAGTGTGGTGGGGAGGGTCGTCGGGTCGACCCGGGCGACGAGGCCGGTGGCGCGCAGGTCCACTCCCGCCACGGCGGGGGCCGGGCAGCTGCCGGGACGGCGCACGTCGGTGAAGCCGAGCCAGCGCAGGTACCGTTCGGCCGCCATGATCGCATCGCGTTCGGTGCGGATGGCGACGGGCCGGAAGGCGGGGCGCACCGCGGCCCGTTGCCCCGGCTGCCCGTGCGCGGGATCGTCCGGTGCGGTGGCTTCGCCCGCCGGCACGGGCAACCGCATCACGGTGCCGCACGAGCAGCCGAACTCCGGCCGCGGCCACTGGCCCTCGCGGTCGCAGGCGGTGCAGCGCACCGACACCCAGGAGTCCCGCCAGGTGCGCTGCCCGAGTAACTCCGGTGCCGCGTCCGGCAGGACGGGGAGGGTGAGGGGAGCGCCGCAGGCGCAGGGGAAGGTGGGAGGGGTGAAGGAGTGCTCCCGGTGGCACGTGGGGCAGTGCACCGGCACGCTCTTTGCCATCTTCGGCTCCAGCGGGGTATGGAGGGTGGGGTATGGGACCCCATCGTCCACGATGCGGAGCGCTCGGGGGAGCGATTCGGTAAGCCGTGGTTCCGCCGGAGGCGCGGTTCTTCGGGTGCGGGCCGGTTGTGGTTGCTCGCGCAGTTCCTCGCGCCCCTTATGGGGTGCTCTCGAACTCCTGTACCGCGTTGATGTTCTGGCCGTGCGGAGTGTCCGCCTCCCGCTCGATCATGATCTCGACGAGCACCGGACGGGACGTCGCCACCGCCTCCTTGCGGGCCCACTCGATCGCCGGGCGGACCTCGGCCGGGTCGGTCACGCGGCGGCCGGAACAGCCGTAGGCCTCCATGATCTTGACGTTGTCGGTGCCCGTCTCGTCGTAGTGGATGTCGACCTGGTAGTTCATCCCGTAGCCGGCGGAGGCCTGGCGGATCAGGCCGAGACAGGTGTTGTTGAGCATGATCAGGACGAGCGGCACGTCGTACTGCGCCGCCACGGCCAGCTCCTCCACCGTGTACTGGAAGCCGTAGTCGCCGACGATGCCGACGACCTCGGTGCCGCCGCGGCCCATGCCCTCCAGTGCCTTCTTGACGCCGATGGCGGCGGGCAGCTCCCAGCCGAGCGGCCCGGCCTGGCCGCACACCTGGTAGTGGCGGGGCAGATGGGCCTTCTGGTGCTGGCCGCCCCAGATCTGGTAGAGGCCGATGGCGGTGACGAAGTAGGTGTCCTCGCCGAAGACTTCGTTGATCTCCTTGTACACGCGGGGTGCCTTGACGGGGACGTCGTCGAAGTCCTCGCGGCGGGTGAGAGTCCGCTTGAGCTCGCGGCAGCGCGCCGTCCAGGCGGCCGTACGGGGCCGGGTGCCGCGGGCCCGGGCCGCGTCGAGCAGGGCGGCGAGGAAGAGCCGGGCGTCGGAGACGATGCCGAGGTCCGGCGCGATGACCCGGCCGAGCTGGGTCGGTTCGACGTCGACGTGCACGAACGTCCGGTCGCCCCGGTAGACGGCGGTGTCCGCCCCGGTGTGCCGGTCGCCGAAGCGGGCGCCCACGGCGAGGACGAAGTCGGCCTCCAGGAACGAGGCGTTGGCGTAGCGCTGCGAGGTCTGGATGCCGGTGGTGCCCAGGTGCAGCTCGTGGTCGTCCTCGATGACGCCCTTGCCCATCAGGGTCACCTGGAAGGGCACCCGGAGGTACTCGACCAGCGCCCGCAGTTCCGCCGCCGCGTCGGCCAGGATCACCCCGCCGCCCGCCAGGACCAGCGGCCGCTCGGCGGCGAGCAGCAGGTCCAACGCGGCCTCGACGCGCGGCGGATGCGGTAGGACGGGCGCGATGGGAAGCCGGGTGTCGAGGGCGGGGTCGTACACGATCTCGTGCTTCGCGACGTCGACCGGGATGTCGATGAGCACCGGACCCGGCCGCCCGGTGCGCGCGACCCGGAACGCCTCGCGGAAGATCCACGGGATCTGCGCCGCCTCCTTGACCTGCACGGCCCACTTGGTGACGGGCCGGGCGACGCCGACGATGTCGACGGCCTGGAAGGCTTCTTGGTGCAGTTTGGCGGAGACGGCCTGGCCGGTGATGCACACCATCGGGATCGAGTCGGCGAAGGCGGTGTAGAGGCCGGTGACGAGGTTTGTGCCGCCGGGGCCGGAGGTGGCGATGGCGACGCCGGGCCTGCCGTTGGTCCGGGCCCAGCCGTCGGCCATGTGCGCGGCGCCCTCCTCGTGGCGGACGATCAGGTGGTCGATGCCGCCGAGTTGCTGCATCGCCTGGTAGAGGGGGAGGACGGCGGCGCCGGGGCAGCCGAAGGCGATGTCGACGCCCTCGTCCTTGAGGATGTGCACGGCGGCGTGCATGGCGGGCATGGTGGGCACGTTCACTCCTGGGGGGACTCGGGTGAGATGCCGGAGAGCCGTTCCACCCCGCGCAGCAGTGCGGAATGGTCCAGGGCGCCGTCCCCCTGGGCGCGGAGTGCGGCGACCAGTTCCGCGACCACGCCGCCGACGGGGAGGGCGGCGCCGGCCTCGCGGGCGGCGGCGGTGACGATGCCCATGTCCTTGTGGTGCAGGTCGATCCGGAAGCCCGGGGCGTACGTGCGGTCGGTGAAGTTGCGCCGCTTGCGCGTCAGGACCGTCGAGCCGGCGAGTCCGCCCGCGAGGACGTCGAGGGCGGCGTCGAGGTCCACGCCGGATTTCCGGAGGAAGACGACGGCCTCGGCGCAGGCCTGGAGGTTCACGGCGACGATCAGCTGGTTGGCGGCCTTGACGGTCTGGCCGGAACCGGGGGCGCTGCCGCAGTGGACGACGGTGGTGCCGAGCGCCGCGAACAGCGGTGCGGCGGCGCGGAAGTCGGCCGCCGGGCCGCCGGCCATGACGGAGAGCGAGCCCTCGACGGCTCCGGCCTCCCCGCCGGAGACGGGGGCGTCGAGGAAGCGGACTCCCTTGGCGGCGCAGGCGGTTGCGAGGCGGGCGGCGGTGCCGGGGGAGACGGTGGACATGTCGATGAGGAGGGTGCCGGGGGCGGCGTGGGCCAGGATCTCCTCGGCGACGGCCGTGACGTCCGGGTCGGCCGGGAGCATGGTCACGACGACGTCCGCGCCGCGGACCGCGTCGGCGACGGAGGCGGCCGGGGTGCCGCCCGCGGCGGCGAGGCGGTCGAGCTTGTGCGGTTCGAGGGTGTACCCCGTGACCGGGTGGCCGGCCTTGAGGAGGTTCTCGGCCATGGGGGAGCCCATGATGCCGAGGCCTATCCAGGCGATGCGCATGGTGTTCCTTTCGTCGGTGTTGTGGTGCCCCGGTCCCGCCCTTTCGCCGTTTCCTGGGGGCTTCGCCCCCAGGCCCCCATTCCCCCCCCGGGCATACCGGGGTCCGGGGGCGCAGCCCCCGGTTGCGGGAAGGGGCGGGGCAGGGGAGAAAACATCAGCGCAGCCAGCCGAACGCGTCCGCACTCGGCCGGTCACCCGCCGTGTACTCCAGCCCGATCCATCCGCCGTACCCGGCGTCCCGCACCCGCTGCACCAACTCCCCCAGCGGGAGCGACCCCGTGCCCGGGGCGCCCCTCCCCGGTACGTCCGCGATCTGTACGTGTCCCGCGCTTCCCGCGTGGCGGTCGACGACCGCCACCGCGTCCGCACCACCCATCGCCACGTGGTAGAGGTCCAGCAGGACCTTCGTATTGCCCAGCCCCGTCAGGGCGTTCACCGCATCCGCCACTTCCGCAGCACGGTCCACCGTGGTCACCGGATACCGGGGTGACTCGGCCGCGTTCAGCGCCTCGACCAGGAGTGTCGCCCCGGCCCGGTCGGCGGCGCGTGCCGCGAAGGCCAGGTTCTCCAGGGCGAGTTCGTCCTGTCCGGTGGCGGATGCGACGCGATTCCCGTAGAGCGCGTTGAGCGCCCCGCACCCCACCGATTCCGCGAAGGCCGCGGCCACTTCGACGTTCGCACGGAACCGCTCCGACTCCGCACCCGGGAGCGACAGCGCACCCCGGTCCGGGCCGGGCAGCCGGCCCGCGTAGAAGTTCAGCCCCACGAGCTGCGTGCCGGCGTGCTTCAGCGCGCGGCGCAGGGCGGCGAGTTCCGACGGCTGCGGCACCGGCTCCTCCGGCCAGGGCCACCACAGCTCCACCGCGTCGAATCCGGCGGCGGCCGCCGCCGCAGGCCGCTCCAGCAGCGGGAGTTCGGTGAAGAGGATCGACAGATTCACATCGAAGCCGTGCACAGCTCTTGCGCTCCTTCCGTATAGTGGAAGTTGACTTCTGTAATACGAAAGGCTCCTCCCGGTCGTCCGACGCTGTCAAGGCCCGCCGCAACGCAGTAGGTTGACGGCGTGCGATTGCGAGCGGAGTTCACGACCGAGCCCTTCGACCTCGACGAGCCCCCGCCCCACGCGGTGGCCGCCCGCGAGGCCGTGCAGGGCGCCGGGCTCGACGCGGTGGACGTCGGCCCGTTCGGCAACACGGTCGAGGGCGGGGCCGATGCCGTGCTCGCCGCCCTCGGCGAGGTGCTGCGCACCTCGCTCACCGCCGGGGCCACCCGTGTGTCGTTGCAGGTCAACGTCCTCGGCGAAACAGGGGGACAGGAACCGTGACCGGTGAACACCCCTTCCGCACCGCGGTCGAGCCGCTCGTGGACGCCCTGGGCGGGCAGCTGCTGGAGCCGGAGGCGGCCGGCGCCGACGACGTGGTGCTCTCCTGGGAGGGCAGCCCGGTCGTCGCCGTGCGCCTCCCGCACCTCGCGGACTCGCTCGACCGCATCCTGTCCGACCTGGAGCGCCGCCACGGCATGCCCCTGGCACAACTCGGCCGCAAGGAGAAGCAGTCGGTCGTCCGCAACCTGGAGGCGCGCGGCGCCTTCACTCTGCGGCACGGCGTCGAGACGGTGGCCGCCGCGCTCGGCGTGAGCCGCTTCACCGTTTACAACTATCTGAACAGGGAGTAGGCAAAGCCCGTCCCAGGTATTTCAACAAACTGTTGACGCGCTGATCGTCCGGGCGTTAGCTGTGCGCAGCGAATCGCGCCACGGAGGTTGCCGTGACACCGAGTTCGACACCGTCCACGCTCGGCCGCTTCAACGCGGCCGACGACGCCACCGCCCTCGCCGCCCTGCACACCGTCTGCGCAAGTGACGCGTGGGGCAAGGAAATTCTCGCGGGGCGCCCCTATCCCGATGCCGAGGCCCTGTTCGTGGCGAGCGACACGGCCGTCGCCCGCCTCGGCACCGCCGGCCTCGCCGAGGCACTCGCCGGGCATCCGCCCATCGGCCGGCCGAAGCCGGGCGACCCGGACTCCTCCCGCGAACAGCGCGGCATGGCGGGCGCCCCGGCCGGGCTCCGCGCCGAGATGCTCGCTCTGAACCTCGCCTACCAGGAGAAGTTCGGGCACGTCTTCCTGATCTGCGCCACCGGCCGCAGCGCCGAGGAGATGCGGGACGCCGTCCGTCACAGGATCGACAACCCGCCGCAACACGAGCGCGAGATCGTGCGGGAGGAACTCGCGAAGATCAATCGCCTGCGGCTCGCCCGCCTGGCCGGCCCGGAAGGAGCGACCGTCTCCACACACATCCTGGACACCGCCGCCGGCCGCCCGGCCGCGGGCGTCGCGGTCGCCCTCTCGGTGCGCGACGGCCGCGACACCGACTGGCAGCTCCTCGGCACGTCGGCGACCGACCCCGACGGGCGCTGCAAGGACCTCCCCGCCCTCCCTGCAGCCGCGGCCCACGCACGCCTGGTCTTCGCGACGGAGCCCTGCGGCGCCGGCTTCTTCCCCGAAGTGGCCGTCGCCTTCGCCGTCGCCCCCGGCGAGCACTACCACGTCCCGCTGCTGCTCAGCCCGTTCGGCTTTTCCGTCTACCGAGGGAGCTAGCCCATGCCTGCGATGCTCGGCCAGAACCAGTACGGCAAGGCGGAGAGCCGCGTCGTGCGGATCACCCGTGACGGGCCCGTCCACCACATCAAGGACCTCAACGTCTCGATCGCGCTCTCCGGCGACCTGACCGCGACCCACCTCACCGGATCCAACACCGACGTCCTGACCACCGACGCCACCAAGAACACCGTCTTCGCCTTCGCCAAGGAACACGGCATCGCCTCCGCCGAGCAGTTCGGCATGCGCCTCGCCCGGCACTTCGTCACCAGCCAGGACCCGATCACCACCGCCCGGATCCGCATCGAGGAGTACGCGTGGGAGCGGATCGCGCCCTCCGACGCCCGCGAGGCGCGGCACTCCTTCGTGCGGGTGAACCGCGAGACGCGCACCGCGCAGATCACCTATGACGGCGAGCGGTGGCAGATCATCTCCGGGCTCAGCGGCCTCACCGTCCTCAACTCCACCGACTCCGAGTTCCACGGTTATGTGAAGGACCGCTACACCACGCTCAAGGAGACCCGCGACCGGATCCTCGCCACCGAGGTCAACGCCCGCTGGCGGCACGGCGCGACGGACGACGCCGGGGTCGCTGCCGCGGACTGGGACGACTCCTACGCGCGGACGCGCGATCACCTGCTGCACGCGTTCGCCGAGACGTACTCGCTCTCGCTGCAGCAGACCCTCTATGCGATGGGTGCGCGGGTCGTCGACCGGCGCCCCGAGATCGACGAGATCCGGCTCTCCCTTCCCAACAAGCATCACTTCCTCGTGGACTTGGAGCCATTCGGGTTCAAGAACGACAATGAGGTGTACTTCGTGGCGGATCGCCCTTACGGGCTCATTGAGGCCACCGTTTTGCGGGAGGGGGCCGAAAGCGTCGTGTGAAGGTGCGGGCCGGTTGTGGCTGGTCGCGCCCACGCGGCGGAGCCGCAAATCGAAACAGCCCCGCGCCCCTTACGGGGCGCCTCACTTGAGGGATCACCATGGACCGCATCGTCATCGAGAACTGCGCCGTCGCGACCGTGGACGCCCACGACACCGAGTACGCCTCGGGGCACGTCGTCGTCGCGGGCAACCGGATCGAGTCCGTCGGCCCCGGGGCCGCGCCCGGCGGGCTCGCCGGAGTCGTCCGGCGCGTCGACGGCACCGGGCACCTGGTCACGCCCGGCCTGGTCAACACCCATCACCACTTCTACCAGTGGCTCACGCGCGGCCTCGCCCAGGACGCCATCCTCTTCGACTGGCTCGTCGCCCTCTACCCCGTCTGGGCCCGCATCGACGAGGAGATGCTCTACGCGGCGGCGCGCGGCTCCCTGGCCATGATGGTCCGCGGCGGTGTCACCCTGGCCATGGACCACCACTACGTCTTCCCCCGCGGCGCCGGTGACCTGCTCGGCGCCGAGATCCGCGCGGCCCGCGAACTGGGCGTGCGCTTCAGCCCGACCCGCGGCTCGATGGACCGCGGGCAGTCACAGGGCGGGCTGCCCCCGGACTTCGCCGTCGAGACCACCGAGGCCGCGCTGGCCGCCACCGAGGAGGCGATCGACACCCATCACGACCCGTCCCCCGACTCCATGCTGCGCATCGGGGTCGCGCCCTGCTCGCCGTTCTCCGTCTCGACCGAACTCCTGCGGGAGGCGGCCGTGCTCGGCCGCCGCAAGGGGGTCCGGCTGCACACCCACGGCTCGGAGTCGGTGGAGGAGGAGCAGTTCTGCAAGGAACTGTTCGGCATGGGACCGACCGAGTATCTGGAATCGACCGGTTGGCTCGGTGAGGACGTATGGATGGCCCACTGCGTCCACATGAACGTCGCCGACATCGCGGCCTTCGCCCGCACCGGCACGGGCGTGGCGCACTGCCCGTCCTCCAACGCCCGCCTCGCGGCCGGGACCGCGCCCGTCCCCGCCCTGCTCGCCGCCGGCATCCCGGTCGGGCTCGGTGTGGACGGCACGGCCTCCAACGAGTCCGGGGAACTGCACACCGAACTGCGCAACACCCTGCTCGTCAACCGACTGGCGGGTGGATCAGGTGCTATGACGGTGCGTCAGGCACTGCGGATGGGCACGTACGGCGGCGCCCGGGTGCTGGGCCGGGCGGCGGAGACCGGGTCGCTGGAGGCGGGCAAGCTCGCGGACCTGGTGCTGTGGAAGCTGGACGGGCTCGGCCACTCCACCATCGCCGACCCCGTCGCCGCGCTGGTGCTGGGCGCCCCCGCGCCCGTCACCCTCTCCCTCGTCAACGGCCGGGCGGTCGTGGAGAACGGCCGGCTGACCACCGCCGACGAGGACGACATCGCCCGCGAGGCCGGCGTCCAGGCGCGGCGCCTTGCGCGGATCGCCGCCGGCTGAGCCCCGCGCCCCTGACGGGGCGCCCCCCCCACTCGACAGGAGGAACTGCCGTGGCCGCTGTGCCCAGTGGCGTCCACCCCGTGGACCGGCTGCCGGGGCCCGGCAGACTGCTCGCCGGTGGCCTGCAGCACGTCGCCGCCAGCTATGCAGGGGTGGTGGCGCCGCCCCTGGTCATCGGCGCCGCCGTCGGGCTCCGCCCGGACCGGCTCACGTTCCTGGTGGGCGCGAGCCTGTTCACGGCCGGGCTGGCCACGCTGCTCCAGACGATCGGCTTCTGGAAGGTCGGGGCGAGGCTCCCGTTCGTGAACGGCGTCTCGTTCGCCGGTGTCGCACCGATGCTGGCGATCGCCGACGGCCAGGCGGACCGGAGCAACGCGCTGCCCGTCATCTACGGGGGCGTCATCGTGGCGGGCGTGCTGGGCTTCGTGCTGGCCCCGTACTTCTGCAGACTCGTCCGCTTCTTCCCTCCGGTCGTCAGCGGGTCCGTCATCACGCTGATCGGCATGTCGCTCCTTCCGGTCGCCTTCGAATGGATCCAGAACGGCCATCCCGAGCGTCCCGCCTCGATGACCGATCTCGCCCTGGCGGGAACGACGTTGGTGATCGCGCTGGCACTGCGGCGGCTGCTGCGGGGTTTCCTGCAGCAGATCGCGATCCTGCTGGGCCTGGTGGCCGGAACACTGATCGCCGTACCGGTCGGTGCCGTCGACACGACGGCCGTGCGGGAAGCCGCGGTGGTGGGCTTCCCCACCCCCTTCCACTTCGGGCACCCGCAGTTCACGATGCCGGCGATCGTCTCGATGTGCGTGCTGATGCTGGTGTCCATGACGGAGAGCACGGCCGACATGCTCGCCCTCGGCGAGGTCGTCGAACGCCCGGCGGACGAGAAGGTGATCGCGGCCGGCCTGCGGGCGGACACCCTCGGCACGGCGCTGAGCCCCTTCTTCAACGGCTTTGCGAACAGCGCGTTCGCGCAGAACATCGGCCTCGTCGCCATCACCCGCGTACGCAGCCGGTTCACCGTCGCCGCGTGCGGGGTCCTCTTCGTCCTCCTCGGACTGAGCCCGGTCGCCGCGTCGCTGATCGCGGTGGTGCCGCGGCCGGTGCTGGGCGGCGCGGCCATCGTGCTGTTCGGCTCGGTGGCGGCGAGCGGGGTGGGGGTGCTGGCGCGGGCCGGACTCGAGAAGGGGGAGGGCCTGCTGGTGGCGGCGGTGTCGCTGGGGGTGGGCATGATTCCGGTGGTGTCGCGGGACTTCTACGGTGCCGCGGCGATTCCCGCGACCCTGAAGACCGTCCTGGATTCGGGCGTGAGCGCGGGGTGCCTCACGGCGGTGGTGCTGAACGCGGTGCTCAACCGGCATACGGATCGTCGCCCTTGACGCGGTCGGCGGAGGGCCCGGCGGGGCAGGCCCCGGCCTCGATTCCGAGGTGCCGGAGGCGGACCTGCTGCCCGGCCTGGGCGCCCCGGCGTTCACGCTGACCGCCGGGCACCCCCGGTGCGTGGACGGCGCCTTCGACTGGCACCCCTCCGAGGCGGAGGCCGCTTGCCGCTCGGTGTGCGGGTTTTCGGAGGTGGCGGGTGCATGCGGGGCACTGACGGTCGTTTGTGGTTGATCGCGCAGTTCCCCGCGCCTGCCCCTTACGGGGCGCGGCAGCACCATAATCTGGGGCAAATCTGCGCAAAATGAGCACCGTGACCCACCCACCCGAAGGCCACAAGCCCCGTTTCGCCTTCCCCAGTGCCCTCACCGTGCTCGCCGTCGTCACCGTCGCCGTCTGGGCGTTGGCCTTCGTCGTCCCCTCCGGCACCTACCGGCGCAACCCCGCGGGTCATCCGGTCCAGGGCAGTTACCACCACGAGGCCGCCCCCGGCGGCTTCCTCCACCGCCTCGGCGACCTCTTCCTCGCCCCCGTCAACGGGCTCTACGGAGTACGGGACCCGGTCACCGGCCGGATCGCGCCCGACGCCACCGGCACGCTCTACGGCAGCGCGGGCGTCTTCCTCTTCGTCCTCGCGATCGGCGCGTTCATCACCGTCGTCTTCGCCACCGGGGCCCTGGACCGCGGCATCGAGCGGCTCGCCCACCGGCTGCGCCACCGCGGGGCGCTGCTGATCGCCGGGATCATGACCGTCTTCTCCCTCCTCGGCACCGTCGAGGGCTTCGCCGAGGAGACGCTGGGCTTCTACGGGCTGGTCGTGCCCCTGATGCTCGCGCTCGGCTACGACCGCATGGTCGCGACCGGCACGATCATCCTCGGGGCGGGCGTCGGCGTGCTCGCCTCCACCGTCAACCCCTTCGCCACGGGCGTCGCCTCCTCGGCCGCCGGGATCTCGCTCGGCGACGGCATCGGGCTGCGCTTCGCGATGTGGCTCGTCCTGACGGGCGTCACCATCGGCTACGTCATCCGCTACGCGCACCGGGTACGGGCCGACCCGGGCCGCTCGCTGGTCGGCTTCCTGCCCGGCGACCGGGAGTTGGCCGCCGAGGCGATGGAGCCGCCGGAGCTGACGGGGCTGCAGAAGGCCGTGCTTGTGACGGTCGCCCTGGTCTTCGCCTTCATGATCTTCTCGGTGATCCCCTGGTCCACGGCCCTCACCGGCAAGGCCGAGGCCGCCCCCTACGGCTGGGAACTCGACTGGTCCTTCGCGCAGTTGGCGGCGCTGTTCATCGTTGCGGCCTTGCTCGTCGGGCTCGTCGCCCGCCTCGGCGAGCAGCGGCTGAGCGCCGCGGTCGTCCAGGGCGCGGCCGACTTCATCGCACCGGCCCTGGTGATCGTCCTGGCGCGCGGCGTCACCGTCATCATGACCAACGCCAAGATCATCGACACGGTGCTGCACTCCATGGAGGGCATCGTCTCGGGCACCCCCGCCGTGGCCTTCGGCATCCTGATCTACCTGGTGAACCTGCCGCTGGCCTTCCTCATCCCCTCCACCTCCGGCCACGCCACGCTGGCGATGCCGATTCTCGCTCCGCTCGCGGAGTTCGTCGGCGTGGCGCGGCCGGTGGTGGTGACGGCTTGGCAGTCGGCCAGTGGGTGGATGAACCTGTGGGTACCGACCACTGCCGTGGTGGTGGGCGGGGTGTCCCTGGCCAAGGTGGGCTACGACCGATATCTGCGGTTCATTTGGCCGCTGTTGCTCATTCTGGCTGTGCTCATCTGCGGGTTCGTCGCGCTGGGCGCGGTCGTGAGCTAGGCGGTTTCGTTTGGATCAGTTGGTCGCCGGTCCGTCGCCCTTTCCGCCCTTTCCCGGTGAAAGGGCGGAAAGGGCGGAAGGCCGAGGTGAACCTACGGCGTGCGCAAGGCCCTGCTCGTCCACGCGGCGCGCAGCGCCTTCTTGTCCACCTTGCCCACCTTGGTTGTCGGCAGCCGATCCATCAGCACCGTCTCCCGTGGCGTGTACAGCTCGCCCAACTCGGCGGTCACCGCCGCGCCGACCGCCTCCGGGTCGACGTCAGCGCCCTCGGCCGTGGCCAGGAAGATCTGCACGGCCTCCCCGTACTCCTCGTCCGGCATTCCCACCGCCGCCGCATTGCGCACACCGGGCAGCGTGAGGAGGAAGTCCTCCAGCACCCTCGAGTACACGTTGTCGCTGGTGCTGCCGGTGACGATGATGTCCTTGGCCCGGTCGACGAGGTAGAGGTACCCCTCGGCGTCGAGGTACCCCAGGTCCCCGGTGCGCAGCCAGCCGTCGTGCAGTGCCGCCGCGGTGCGCTCCGGGTCCTCGAAGTAGCCCAGCATCACCGTCTCGCCGCGGACGCACACCTCGCCGACCTGCCCGACGGGCAGTGCCGCTGTGCTCTCTTCACCACGGATCTCGATCTCGGCATCCCTTATGGCGCGACCGCAGCTGCGCCAGAGCTCGGGGCGCCGGGCTGCCTCCGAGGCGAGTTCCTCTGCACCGAAGGCGCTGATTCCGAGCGCCTCCGACTGCCCGTAGCCCTGGCTGAGCACGGGCCCGAACACCTCGACCGTCTGCTGCAGCCGGCTGGGCGACGTGGCCGCGCCGCCGACGACGATCCCCCGCAGCGCGGGCAGGGCGCCCGGCTTGCACTCCGGGTGGTCGAGCACCGCGTAGAGCATGGGCGGTACGAACATCGTCGCGGTGATGCGCTCCTCGCGCAGCACCGCCAACGCCGCGCCCGCTTCGAATTCGGGCAGCACGACGAGGGTGGACCCCGTCACCAGAGCCTGGAGCGAGGTGAGGTGACCGCTGCCGTGCGTGAGCAGCGTGGCGACGAGCACCCTGTCCGTGCCCTCGTCCATGGTCGGGAAGAGCGTGGAGCCGGAGTCCTGCCGGGCGTCATCCACCAGGTCCAGCAGCATGTTGTAGAGCCGGTGGCTGTGCGCGGCCAGCTTGGGCCGGCCCAGGGTGCCGCCGGTGTAGAGGACGGTGACGGCCTCGTCCGCTCCCGGAGCGGGCACGCCCTCCGGGCGCACGTCCGGGCACTCGGCGGCCAGGGCCAGCAGGTCCGTGCACTGCTGCTCACAGGGCCCGAGGCTGAGCAATACGGGGGCGTGGATGCTGCGGCCGGCCGCGTCGGCGGCCCGTTGCGCGAAGGTCGGGTCGGTGACCACGACGCGCGCCCGGGACTGCTCGACCAGCGCGGCGAGTTCGCCGGGCCCTGGCTCGGGCGGCAGGAACACGACGCGACAGCCGATGAGATGGACGGCGAGTTGCACGAGCACGGAGTCCACGCGGTTGGCCAAAAACAGCCCCACTCCGTCGCCGGGCGCAAGCCCCTGCCGGCGCAGCGCATGACCCAGCCTGAACAGCTGCCGCCGAGCCTCCCGCCTGGTCAGTCGCTGCGCCCCCTGGACGAGCGCCTCGGCGTCCTCGTCCCGGTTCCAATGCTCCAGAATGCGGTCGATGTATATCCGCGGCCCGGATGTTTCCTGTGCATTAACGATCACCAACACATCCAAACATGCCGTTTGGAGGCAGTGGCAGCACGGGGTCATCTGCGAGGCGACCTTTGAGACATGAACGGCGCCTCGCCGAGGGACACTATGCCCCGCGCGACAGCACGGCCCAGGTGTACGGGGCGCGGCCCCTTACTCCAGCAGCTCGTACGCCGGCAGCGTCAGGAACTCCGCGTAGTCCTCGTCCAACGCCACCTTCAGCAGCAGGTCGTGGGCCTCCTGCCAGCGGCCCGGCTCGTGGATCGCCGTCAGTTCCGCCGCGGCGAGGCGGCGGACCAGCTCCGCGGTGACCTTCTCGCCCGTGTCCAGTACGACCCCGGCATCGACCCACTGCCAGATCTGGGAGCGCGAGATCTCCGCCGTGGCCGCGTCCTCCATGAGGTGGAAGATGGCGACGGCACCGTGGCCGCGCAGCCAGGACTCGATGTAACGGATGCCGACCTGGACGGCGTTGAGCAGGCCGGCGTGCGTCGGCCGGGCCTCCAGCGAGTCCACGGCGATGAGCTGATCCGCCGTCACACGGACGTCCTCGCGCAGCCGGTCCTTCTGGTGCGGGCGGTCGCCGAGGACGGCGTCGAAGCAGGCGCGGGCCACCGGGACGAGGTCGGGGTGGGCGACCCAGGAGCCGTCGAAGCCGTCGGCCGCCTCCCGGTCCTTGTCGGCCCTGACCTTCTCCAGGGCGACCTCGTTGACCTCGGGGTCCTTGCGCGAGGGGATGAAGGCCGCCATGCCGCCGACGGCGTGCGCGCCGCGCTTGTGGCAGGTGCGGACGAGGAGTTCGGTGTACGCGCGCATGAAGGGCGCGGTCATGGTGACGGCGTTGCGGTCCGGCAGGACGAACCTCTCCCCGCCGTCGCGGAAGTTCTTCACGATCGAGAAGAGGTAGTCCCAGCGGCCCGCGTTGAGGCCCGAGGCGTGGTCGCGCAGCTCGTGGAGGATCTCCTCCATCTCGTAGGCCGCGGTGATCGTCTCGATGAGGACGGTCGCGCGGACCGTGCCGCGCGGCAGTCCCGTCCAGTCCTGGGCGAAGACGAACACGTCGTTCCACAGGCGGGCTTCGAGGTGTGACTCGGTCTTGGGGAGATAGAAGTAGGGGCCCTTGCCCAGCTCCAGCAGGCGCCGGGCGTTGTGGAAGAAGTAGAGGCCGAAGTCGACGAGGGCGCCGGGCACGGGCCGGCCGTCGACGGTCAGGTGGCGCTCGTCCAGGTGCCAGCCGCGCGGGCGCATCACGACGGTGGCGAGCTCCTCGGCGGGCCGGAGGGCGTAGGACCTGCCCTCGGGCGTGGTGAAGTCGATGCGGCGCTCGTAGGCGTCGATCAGGTTGAGCTGGCCCAGGACCACGTTCCGCCAGGTGGGGGCGGAGGCGTCCTCGAAGTCGGCGAGCCACACGCGGGCACCGGAGTTGAGGGCGTTGACGGTCATCCTGCGGTCGTCGGCCGGCCCGGTGATCTCCACGCGCCGGTCCTCCAGGGCGGCGGGTGCCGGGGCCACGCGCCAGGTGGGGTCCTCGCGGATGCGGGCGGTCCCGGGGAGGAAGTCCAGCCGTCCGGTGCGGGCGATCTCCGCGCGGCGCGCGGCCCGTCGGCCGAGCAACTCGTCGCGGCGCCCGGTGAAGCGGCGGTGCAGGGCGGCGACGAAGGTGAGCGCCGCATCGGTCAGCACCTCCTCCTGGCGCTCCACGGGCGGCCCTTGGACGACGGCCGGTGCGGAGGGTGTTGCTGCGGACATGGCGGTCAACTCCTTCAACTGGCGGGAGACAGCGGGAGGTTCCCCGGATGGCACGCGGTGCCGCGCCGATCTTTGGACAGTAGTTTCCTCATGGTGGAAGTTCAATGCCGCCTGCCGTGAGCCGCGCCAGATCCTCGGGGGTGTCGAGGTCGTCCGGCGCCGCCACGTCCCCGCACTCGACCAGCACGACGTCCGCGGCATGCGCCCGCAGATACGCCCGTGCCCCCTGGTCGCCGCGGGCCGCAGCCGCCACGCCCGCCCAGTGCTCCCGCGCGAACAGCACCGGGTGCCCCCGCTCGCCCCCGTAGGCCGCCGCCACCAGGCCCGCCCCGGCGCGATGTGCTGCCAGCACCCGCGCCACCGCCTCCGGGCCGATGCCGGGCTGGTCCACCAGCATCACCAGGACGGCGCCGGTGCCCGGCACGGCGGCGAGCGACTCCAGGCCCGCCCGCAGCGACGAGCCCATGCCCGCCGCCCAGCCGGGGTGCTCCACGAGGACCGTCCTCGGCGCGAGCGGGCGGATCCGCTCGCGCACCTCCGCGGCCCCCGCGCCCAGTACGGCGTGCACCGGGGAACAGCCGCCCGCGCGCAGCACCTCCAGGGCGTGCCCGGCCAGCAGACCGCCTCGGTACCTCAGTAGGGCTTTGGGCCGGCCGCCCAGGCGCCGTCCGCCGCCGGCCGCCAGCAGCAGACCGGCGACCGAAGGCCCGTGCGCAGGAAGGTTCTTGGAGTTGCTCATGGTTCCTGCATACCCCATGGCCGGGCGCCTGTGCGCCGGACGCCAGTTCGTCACCCGCACGGGAACACGCGGCCTGAATTTCGCTGTGCGTGTGGCGCGTCGCACGGAAAGTGGCGTTAACTGATCCGCGCGGACGGGCCGTGGGAGGGGGAGAGTCGTGACGGAAGGCGCCGTAGTGGTGGAAGAGGAGCGAACGGGCCGTTCCGGCCGTAATGCGGACCCCCGAGCGGCCGTGCTGTGCGCCGCCGTCTCCCGGCTGCGCAAGGCCCTTGCCGGGCACCCCGCCGCCTTACCCGACCGCGAGGCCGCCGACGACGAGCTGGCCGCGCTGGACTCGATGGCGCGTGCCGACGAGCCGGACGTGTCCCGGTTGCGGAGTGCGCTGCTGCTGGTGGCCGGTGCGGTCGGGTCGGTGAGCGCGCTCGCCGGTGCGCTCGGTGAGGTGCGGGCTGCGGTTGACGCCTTCGGCGATGACGAAGAGTCCGTGGTGCCCCGGCCTCGCGAGGAGGCCTAGCGCCCCGCAGGGGCGCGGGGCTGTAACTGCGGGTGTGTCGTGGCTGGTCGCGCCCACGCGGCGGAGCCGCACAATGTCACAGCCTCGCGCCCCTACGGGGCGCACAGTTCCGCCGACAACTCTGCCGCCGCCTGCATCAGCAACGGCACTATCTTCTCCGTCGCCGCATCCGTCACCCGGCCCGCCGGGCCCGAGACGGAGACGGCCGCCGCCGTCGGGGAGTCCGGCACCGGTACCGCCAGGCAACGGACCCCGATCTCCTGCTCGTTGTCGTCCACCGCGAAACCCGTCTCGCGCACCAGCGCCAGGGCCGTCAGGAAGGCCTCGGGCGTGGTGATCGTCTTGTCGGTCGCGGCCGGCATCCCCGTGCGCTTCAGCAGGGCACGCACCTCGTCGTCCGAACACTGCGCGAGCAGCGCCTTGCCGACCCCCGTGGTGTGCGGCAGCACCCGCCGGCCGACCTCGGTGAACATCCGCACCGAGTGCCGCGAGGGCACCTGGGCGACGTAGACGACCTCGTCCCCGTCCAGCAGCGCCATGTTGGCCGTCTCGCCCGTCTCCTCGACCAGCCGCGCGAGGTGCGGGCGGGCCCAGGTGCCGAGCAGCCGGGAGGAGCTCTCGCCGAGGCGGATCAGCCGCGGGCCCAGCGCGTAGCGGCGGTTGGGCTGCTGGCGCACGTAGCCGCAGGCGACGAGGGTGCGCATCAGGCGGTGGATGGTGGGCAGCGGAAGCCCGCTGCTCGTGGAGAGTTCGCTCAGCCCGACTTCGCCGCCCGCGTCGGCCATCCGCTCCAGCAGGTCGAAGGCGCGCTCCAGCGACTGGACGCCGCCGGTCGGCGAGGCGGTTCGGGGCTCGGCGGGCGAGGGCACGGTGCGGTCCTTCCGTGACGATGAGTGGGAGCAGCGTCTCTGATCAGCTCAGCGAATCTATGCGAACCGTAAGGTTCGACACGGGTTTTGCCCACCTGGGCGGGGAGGCATGAGCGTGGAGATGGAATCCCGCGCCCAGTGCTGCTCCGCGTGGCTGGTGGCCGGTGGTGGGTGTGCTGATCGTGGTCACGCCCTGGTGCCGGTGGGCTGCGCGGGGCAGCCGGGGCCGGCCCGTTGGTGCGTGTCCCTCCGGACGCTGGCCAGCGCGGCCCGAAGGCCGCACTGGGGAGGGAACCTCACGTCGCCTGGGCGTGAGGCGGTTGGTTCGTGTCCGGGTGGGGCCGATCTTCGACCGGTCCGTCCGGCTGGTCCTTTCGGTGGCTGTCATGACGGCCTTGGCCTCCATCATGTCCACCACGGTACGGATCGCCATCTGCCCGGTGGCGCGGTCTACGACGGTCCTGGTCTGGTGAGCAAGGCCGCGTGCGGCGATCCGCCGCCAAGCACCCTGGTCACGGTCGCCCTGCCAGCCGCACTCCCGGCTGGGGCAGACGGCCCACTTCCAGCCGGACGCGGCAGGTCGGTCGGGGGCTTTGCGATGCCGCAGCGGAGCGAGGCAGTGCGGGCAATGCTTGGAGGTGTTGCGCGGCGGCACGGCGACCACTGCGATGCCGACTTCGGCGGCGAGGTGCCGCATGCGGTCGGCAATTTGACCGCGTACCGTCTGCGACATGTGCGTGTTCTGGGTGCGGCCCATGCCCCGGGATTCCATCGACCGCAGGTCTTCCAGATAGATGGCCGTGGCCCCGGCGGCGACAGCTTGGTCCACAGCCCAGCGGGCGGCGGCCTGGGCCAGGGCGTCGTTGAGGTGGGAGCGGCGCTCGCAGACGCGCTGGATCTCCTGCGTCAGCCTGGCCTGCTTGCTGCCCAGGGCGGGATCGGCGAGCCGCGTGTAGTGGTCGGCCTTCGTATGCAGGTGCTCAGAGATGCGGCGCAGCCGGTGCTGCTTGGCCAGTACACCGCTGGCCCGGAACTGGGCACCGGCGCCGAGGGCGGTTAGGGTGCCGTCATCGTGCAGCCGGGCCGCGCCTGCGCTGAGCAGGGTGTTCAGGCCCCAGTCCACACCAAGCGCGATGGTGTGCCCGCTGCGTTCGGCCTTCGGTACGGGGTGGGTGTAGGCGAGGTCGGCCCGCACTTTCCCGCCGGCAAGGCGCAGGGTGGGAAGGTGGATCACCGCGTTCACCGGGACCGTGGGCGGCAGTGTGACCGAGTAGGACACCCAGGTCCAGTCACGGTATGCCTGCGGGTCGGGCCGGGTGGGGAGTTGCAAGCGCAGGAGCACCCGCCGCCCGTCGTCGGCCTGTTCGATGGTGGCCTGCTGCCCGTCGCAGGCGGCGAGCAGCAGTATGCGCGGCACACGCGGGGCGGGCTCCATCTCGAAGACATCGGTTGGGAGGCGTCCGTGCTTGCGTTCGAAGGAGGTGATCTGGCGGGTGCGGGAGCGGATGATGCCGGACGGCAGACACTCGCCGCCCGGTATGGCGGCGCGCACCTGATCCCACTCGTCGGGGGTGCGCTTCTTCGGGTCGGCAGGCCATGCGGCCAGGACCCCGGCCACCAGATCGGCGCGCCACTTAACCGACCGCAAAACGCGCCCGGCACTCTCCTGGGCCATGCGCACGATCCGGTCGTTCACCTTCGCATCGCAGGTGACGGTCCAGCCGAGGCGGCGCAGCGCCATCCACGCGTTCGACGGCAGCTTGCGGCCCCCGGCATCCTCACCGGAGGCGAGCCCATCAACGTCGTCGGTGTTCCAGTGCTCGGCCAGCAGCGCGTCCGTCATTTCCGAGACAAGACCGGTGCACCAGCCGACACGCTCCACCAGGGCGGCAGAGCTGAGGACTTCGCCGGTCCTTTCGTCTGCACCCGACCGGATCAGAGCGTGGGCGCAGGCGGTGCGGGCGGTCTCGCCCTCGGCGAGAGGCAGCTTCCGGCTCACGCCACCTGCCCCTTGTTTGCGCACTGGCCGGACTCGGCCAGCAGACGGCGGCGGTTCTCCGCACTGCGCATCCCGTACAGCCGCCCGGCGAACGTCGTCACCAGGGAAACGAAATCCTCCAGCAGCTCATCCCGTCCGCCGAGCTTCTTCGGGTGCAGCACCTCCACGGTCACCCCGTACACGGCGAACAACCGCTTGAGCCAGCCGACACCGAACCAGGCCAGCCGATCCTCATGCGTCACGCGCACTACGGTGACCGTGCTGGCCGACACCATCGCCAACACCCGGTTCAAACCAGGCCGATTCTCCTTCAAACCTGAATCGCGGTCCCGGACAACCTTGACGATCTCCCCCGTCGAGGTGGCCCTCAGCTCGGCTTCCTGGGCCTCCAGCGAGGTCTCCTGCCCAGACAAGCCGGACACGCGCACGTACAGAAGCTCCAGGCGCGGGCGGGCAGCAGAGGAGTCGCTGCCGCGCTTCATGTTCTCCACATCAGTCGAGGAGAACCGGCGCTCACGACCGACCCACGTGAACGGGATCTTGCCGTCCAACGCCCACTGGCGAAGTGTCATCGGGTGTATCCCGAGACGCTTCGCAGCCTTGGACGTGCGCAGCAACTCCATTGCGCACAACCATACATGCACAACACTAGGGATAGCTAACGAAGTTGATTGACCTACCGGTGCACGGAAGGGGTCTTGACGGGGTCGGGCCATCGCAGAAGACTGCGGGCCACCCGCGCATCAACAGACTGTTGAAGCGCGGGCCCGGCCGGCGGATCGAGGAGGGGGCGCCATGCCCGCGGTGGAGCTGTTGCTGCACTCGACGAGAGTGGTCACCCCGGACGGCACCCGCCCCGCGTCCGTCGCCGTCGCGGACGGGCGGATCGCCGCCGTGCTGCCGTACACGGCCGAACTCCCGCCCGGAGCAGTCCGCGAGGACCTCGGCGACGAC
This sequence comes from Streptomyces sp. NPDC002536, assembly GCF_053594995.1. NCBI lineage: Bacteria > Bacillati > Actinomycetota > Actinomycetes > Kitasatosporales > Streptomycetaceae > Streptomyces > Streptomyces sp. NPDC002536. Next base: position 154,950 of record NZ_JBSFWU010000002.1, on the reverse strand, counting down.
GTCCTGCTGCCCGGCCTCGTCGACACCCACGTGCACGTCAACGACCCCGGCCGCACCGAGTGGGAGGGCTTTCGCAGCGCCACCCGCGCCGCGGCCGCCGGGGGCGTCACCACGCTCGTCGACATGCCCCTCAACAGCCTTCCGCCCACCACCACCGTGGCGCACCTGCGCATCAAGCAGGCCGTGGCGGAGCGGGCGGTGCACGTCGACGTCGGCTTCTGGGGCGGGGCCGTGCCCGGCAACACCGGCGACCTGCAACCCCTGCACGCCGCCGGGGTCTTCGGCTTCAAGTGCTTCCTCTCGCCCTCCGGCGTCGAGGAGTTCCCGCCGCTCGGCCGCCGGCAACTCGCGGCCGCAGCCGCCCGGATCGCCGATTTCGGCGGACTGCTGATCGTGCACGCCGAGGACCCGGACCGGCTCTCCGCCGCACCGCAGCGCGGCGGCCCGCGCTACGCCGACTTCCTCGCCTCCCGCCCCCGGTCCGCCGAGAACGCCGCCGTGACCGCCGTGGTCGACGCGGCCCGGCGCTTCGGCACGCGCGTGCACATCCTGCACCTGTCCTCCGCGGATGCCCTGCCCGTCATCGCCGCCGCCAAGGCCGAGGGCCTGCCCGTCACCGCCGAGACCTGCCCGCACTTCCTGACCCTGACCGCGGAGGAAGTACCCGACGGCGCCACGGAGTTCAAGTGCTGCCCGCCCATCCGGGAGGCGGCCAACCAGGACGAACTGTGGGCGGGCCTCGCCGCCGGGACCGTCGACTGCGTCGTCTCCGACCACTCACCCTGCACCACCGTCCTCAAGGTCCCCGACTTCGGCGCCGCGTGGGGCGGCATCTCCTCCCTCCAGCTCGGGCTGCCCGCCGTCTGGACCGCGGCCCGGCGGCGCGGGCACACTCTCGACGACGTGGCCCGCTGGATGTCCGCCGCCCCGGCCGCCCTCGCCGGACTGGCCCGCAAGGGCGCCATCGAGGCGAGCCGCGACGCCGACTTCGCCGTCCTCGACCCCGACGGGACCTTCACCGTCGACCCGGCCGCACTCCACCACCGCAACCAGGTCACCGCCTACGCGGGCCGCACCCTGCACGGCGTCGTACGGTCCACCTGGCTGCGCGGCCGGAAGATCGCCGACCACGGCACCCCCACCGAGCCCACCGGCCGACTCCTGGAGAGGCAGCACACGGACAGATGAGCGACACGAGTGACATAGCCGAAACCACCGGCGTCCCGCCGCAGTTCACCGGACCCGCCCGTCCCTACCCCGGCGGCGACCCCTACGCCGACTACCGCACCGCGCCCTTCGCCTTCGACGTCCTCCCCGACCTCGCCGACCGGCGGCTGGGCGGCGCCGTGACCGCCGCCAACGACGAGTTCTTCGCCGACCGCGAGAACCTGCTCGAACCCGGGCCCGCCCGCTTCGACCCCGAACTCTTCGGCCACAAGGGCAAGATCATGGACGGCTGGGAGACCCGCCGCCGCCGGGGCACCGCCGCCGTCCCGCACCCGGCCGCCGACGACCACGACTGGGCGCTCGTCCGCCTCGGGGTGCCCGGCGTCGTCCACGGCATCGTCGTCGACACCGCCCACTTCCGCGGCAACCACCCCGAGTCCGTCGCCGTCGAGGCCACGGTCCTGCCGGGCACCCCCTCCCCGGAGGAGCTGCTGGCCCCCGACGTGCCGTGGGCGACCCTCGTCCCGCGCACCCCCGTGGGCGGCCACGCCGCCAACGGCTTCGCCGTCGCCGTCCGCGAGCGCTTCACCCACCTGCGGCTCGCCCAGTACCCCGACGGCGGCATCGCCCGGCTGCGCGTGCACGGCGAGCCGGCCCCCGACCTCGCCTGGCTGGGCGCGCTCGGCACCTTCGACCTCGCCGCACTCGAGAACGGCGGCCACGTCGAGGACTCCTCCGACCGCTTCTTCTCCTCCGCCCTCAACTCCATTCACCCGGGCCGCTCCCTGCGGATGGACGGCGGCTGGGAGACCCGCCGCCGCCGCGACTCCGGCCACGACTGGGTGCGGTACCGGCTTACCGGGCAGGCGACCCTGCGCGCCGTCGAGATCGACACCGGCTGCTACAAGGGCAACGCCCCCGGCTGGGCCGACCTTTACGCCCTCGACGCCACCACCGGCGCCGACCCCGCCGACCGCACCACCGGCTGGACCCCCTTGCTGCCCCGCACCCGCCTCCAGCCCGACACCGTCCACCGCTTCCTGCTCGACGGCGCCCCGACGGCCACGCACGTCCGCATCGACATCCATCCCGACGGGGGCGTCGCCCGGCTGCGCGTACACGGCTCCCTGACGGGGGAGGGGCTCAACCGGAAGCCAGGGGCCGGCTCATGAACAGGGCCGTCTCGCCCTCGGAGACGGTGCCGGTGTAGAGCGTGGTGTCCAGCCCGGCGAACGTGAACCCCATCTTCCGGTAGGCCCGGACCGCCTGGGCGTTGACGCTGGTGACCTCCAACCAGGCGGTGCGGGCGCCCAGTTCGCGGCCGCGGGCGAGGGCCCGGTCCATCAGGCCGCGGCCGATGCCCCGGCCGCGGTGGGCGGGGGAGACCCGCAGGTCGGCGATGTGGAGACGGCGGTTCCAGTCCTGGTACGCCACGGTGATCGCACCGCACAGCTCGGCGCCGTCGTACGCGGCCACGACCTCCGCACCGTCCTCGCGCTCCTCGCCCTCGTCCGGATACTCCTTGAGCAGCGGCGGGTCCACCGGCGCCTCGCGCAGGGCGAACCCGTCGGCGTGGGCGGTCACTTCGAGGACGGCGCCGGTGACGAAGGAGTTGTCGAGTGCGTCGACGGCGGCCAGCGCCTCGGTGTCGTCAGCAGAAATTGCACGGTATATCGGCATGGGCACCTGTCTATCACCACGGCCACCCCGCGGCGGACACCCCGTCCAGGCTGTCCCAGAACATCAACTCGTAGGCCTGAAGCAGCCGTCCGTGCCGGCGGGCCAGCCGCTCCGAGAACGTGCCGTCCTCCAGCCCCGCCCGCACCGCCGTGAGCGCCAGCGCCTCGCCCTCCGGGTCGGGCCCGGCGAAGAGGTCGAAGAAGCCGCAGGCCGTATCGTCGAAGCCGTAGTGGACGCGCAGCGCCCGGCTCATCGTGGCGCAGTAGCCGCCCCACGCGGCGAAGTTGGCGGTCAGTGCGACCACGACGTCGGCCGGCTCGGCGCCCAGGGCCAGCGAGGCCACGTACGCCGGGTAGGCCTGGCAGCCGGCCTGCGGCTCGTAGGCCCGTACCGTCTTGTCGTCCAGGCCGCAGGCGGCCGTCAGCGCACCGAGCCGGTCCAGCGCGGCGGTCTCGCCCCCGGCGAGGTGCGTGAAGAAGCCCGCGACGGCCGGGCGGTCCGCGGACCGGGCCGCGAGGTGTGCGAAGCTGCGCCGGTCGCCCGAGATGATGTGGTGCTGTTCCAGCGCGAAGGCGGAGACCGCCTCCCGGGGCGCGGTGCCCGCGGCGATCCGCGGGACGAGCCGGTTCGCCGTGGTGTCCGGTGCCAGCTCCTGCACCGCCTGCGCGAGGACTTCCTGGGCTGTACGGGCCATGGCGCCAGGTTAGGGCGCAGGCGCCTACTTCGCCCCGGCAAGCCAGAAGATGAGGAAGAAGAAGGCGACGATGAAGTGGACGGCGACGAGGTAGATGAACACCCGGATCGTCATCCCCATGGGTGCCCGGTCCTCTTCCACGTACTGCTTGACGTTGTCGCTCACGGCATTCCCCTCCGGGTCGGTGCGGTGTCGCCCAGGCACAGCCCGGCGGCGCCGCTCTGCATCAGCGTGTGCATGAACAGCAGGTCCACCCCGCCCTGCGCGGCGGCGGCGATGCGGTGCGGGGTGAGGGAGTCGAAGTGGGCGGCGTCGCCGGGACCGAGCTCGTGCACGGTCTCGCCGAGCGTCAGCCGCATCCGGCCCCTGGTGACGTAGAGCCACTCCTCGCCCGGGTGCACCCGGACCAGCTGCTCCTGGCTGCCCCGGCCCTGCGGCACGTGCAGCCGCAGGGCCTGCATCGCCCGCCCGGAACCCCCGGCCCGCCAGTACGTCCAGCCGCCGGCCTGCTGTGCCTCCATGCGGTCGGCCCGTACGATCGGATCGGACTCGGGCGGCACCTCGCCCAGCAGGTCGGAGACGGTCGTGCCGTACGTCCGCGCGAGTGCGAGGAGCATCGGCAGCGACGGCGTCCGGTGACCGGTCTCCAGCCGGGAGAGGTGCGCGGGCGAGAGCCCGGTCCGGGCGGCCGCGGCCTCCAGCGTCAGCCCGCTGCGGGTGCGCAGGGCGCGCAGCTGCGGGGCGACGAGGGGGAGCGGTTCGGGCGGCTGGCTCATGCCTCCGGTATATCCCCGCTTTACCTCCAGGACAAAAACTTTTGCCTTGGAGGCAAAGATTCCTTCGTGTACGCGTCACGCCTGGTGAACATCAGGAAAACATCAAGATCACGTCATTGACATGACACGGTCACCGGTCGCCATGCTGTCGGACATGACAACCCCCCATCGCTTCGCCCGTATCGGCGCGCTCGCGGCCCTGTCCTCCGTCCTGCTGCTCGGCACGCCCGCCGTCGCCGCCCCGCACACCGCCGCCGTCTCCGCGGTCGCGAGCGTGCAGTCCGCGTCCGCCGACGTGCAGTCCGTCGGCAACGTCTGCTACTCGCAGCTGCCGTCGCAGGCCCACGACACCCTGAACCTCATCGACCAGGGCGGCCCCTTCCCGTACCCGCGCGACGGGATCGTCTTCTCCAACCGCGAGGGCGCGCTCCCGGCGCAGTCCAGCGGCTACTACCACGAGTACACGGTCATCACCCCGGGCGCCCCGACCCGCGGCACCCGGCGCATCATCACCGGACAGGGCGACCACGAGGACTACTACACCGCGGACCACTACGCGAGCTTCGCCCAGGTCGACTGGACCTGCTGAGCAACCCGCCCTGCGGGAGGGCCCGTCACCGTTCCACGGTGACGGGCCCCGCCCATTCCCCGGTCGCTTTCTCCGGCAGGGGGGCGCGCGTCGGCACGGCCGCGCGACGCCCTCGGCGGCGGGCGGGGGCGGGCGCGCTCCCCTTTTCGCGCCTTCACGCGACCCATGCCGCCCGTCCGGGGCCGATTGTCGGCGCCTCCCGTTAACGTTTCGGTAGAGCGGCGTTCCGGGGAGGGGGCGTGATGTCCGTGGCATCGACGATCGTGCACGAAGTGCCGCAGCGGAGGCGGTGGTTGACCGCCTGACGCCCGTCCCGGCCCGTGGGCCCCGCCTGGCCCCGCCTGTCGACATCCACGCCATGTACACCGAGTACACCGAGAAGGGCGGCGAACTGCCGTGTACCGCTGGGAGATCACCCGAGCCGCACTCGCGCAGCGAGTCCTCGCCGTCGTCCGCGGCGACAGCTACGACCAGGCCGCGGTCACGGCGGGCACCCTGATCTCCGCGGGGGTCACCAGCCTGGAGATATCCCTCACCACGCCCTTCGCCCTGGAGGCCGTCACCACGCTGACCCGGGAGGTCGGCGACGAGGGCCTGATCGGCGCCGGCGCGGTGCTGGACGCGGCCTCGGCCCGGATGGCCATCGACGCGGGCGCCTGCTTCCTGTCCTCGCCCATCCTCGACCACGAGGTCATCAGCACCGGCCACCGCTACGGCATCCCGGTCTTCCCCGGCGTGGCGACGCCGACGGAGATCGTCCGGGCGCTGGAGATGGGGGCCGACGCGGTCAAGCTCTTCCCGTCGCCCTCGCCGCACCCGGACTGGGTCAAGGACCTCCGGGCCGAACTGCCGCAGGCGGCACTGGTGGTGAGCGGCGGGGGAGTGTCGGTCGACAGCGCGCCTGAGTGGATCGCGGCAGGAGCGGTGGCCTGCGCCCTGGGCGCGGACCTGGCCGAGGGCGACCGTGACTCGGTGGCCAAGCGCGTGGGGGAACTGCTGGGGAGGCTGGCGGAGGTGGATCCGTACGGCGAACTGTGACGGTGGCCGCGCCCCGTGACCGCGTGGATATGTCCGAACAACCGAACGTCCGGACTTCCCGTCAACAGACGGCCCGGCTACGCTCCCTCCGTGGCGAAGCAACCCCTCCAATTCACCCTCGACCGCACCAGCCCCGTTCCCCTCTACTTCCAGCTGTCCCAACAGCTGGAAGCCGCCATCGAGCAGGGCGTGCTCGCCCCCGGCAGCCTCCTCGGCAACGAGATCGAGCTGGCCGGGCGCCTCGGCCTGTCCCGGCCCACGGTCCGCCAGGCCATCCAGTCGCTGGTGGACAAGGGCCTGCTCGTACGCCGCCGCGGCGTGGGCACCCAGGTCGTGCACAGCCAGGTCAAGCGCCCGCTGGAGCTGAGCAGCCTCTACGACGACCTGGAGGCGGCGGGCCAGAAGCCCGCCACCCGCGTGCTGCGCCAGGGCGTCGAGCCCGCCACGGCACAGGTCGCCGCGGCCCTCGGCGTGCCGGAGGGCACCGAGGTCCGCTACGTCGAGCGGCTGCGCCTGGCCCACGGCGAGCCGATGGCCCACCTGCGCAACCACCTCCCGGTCGGCCTGCTCGACCTCGGCGCGGACGTGCTCGCGGAGACCGGCCTCTACCGCCTCATGCGCACTGCCGGCATCACCCTGCACAGCGCCCGCCAGACGATCGGCGCCCGCGCCGCCACCGCCGAGGAGGCCCGGCTGCTCGCCGAGCCCGAGGGCGCCCCGCTGCTGACGATGGAGCGGACCACCTTCGACGACACTGGCCGCGCGGTGGAGTTCGGCTCCCACCTCTACCGGGCCTCGCGCTACTCCTTCGACTTCCAGCTGCTGGCCCGCCCGTAGCAGGCGGCCAGGCATGTCCCGTCGTAAGAATGTTCTGACAAAGTCTTGACGCGGTGTGGCGTCCGCCACTAGAACTCCACCCACATGGCACAGCCCGGTACGTACCGCCGACGCCCCGGCCGACAGCGGTGACGGATGGTGACGGATACTTGGGCGGTTGGGCCTGCACGATCGGGGTCCGGCCGCACCGTGAAAGACAGTGGGAAGGGCAAGTCCTCGTGGCAAGGGTTCGGACAGGCGTACGCGCGCTGAGCGCTGTGCTGGCAGCGGTGCTCGGCGCCACTCTGGCGGGGTGCAGCAGTACGGGCGGCAAGCGCGCGGAGGAGCGGGCCAAGGCGGCCGCCCAGGGGCACGCTGCGGTCGACACGCCCCGGTGGACCTTCGCGATGGTCACCCACTCGGGTGATGGCGACACGTTCTGGGACATCGTCCAGAACGGTGCGAAGCAAGCGGCGGTCAAGGACAACATCAAATTCCTCTACGCCCATGACGTGGAGGGCAACAAACAGGCCCAGGACGTCCAGGCCATGATCGACCAGAAGGTCGACGGTCTGATCGTCACCCTCGCCAAGCCCGACGCCATGAAGGACGTCGTGGCCAAGGCGAAGGCGGCCGGCATCCCGGTGATCACCGTGAACTCGGGCTCCGAGGAGTCCAAGGCCTTCGGTGCGCTCACCCACATCGGCCAGGACGAGACCATCGCGGGCGAGGCCGTCGGCGACGAGCTCAACAAGCGCGGCAGGAAGAAGGCCGTCTGCGTCCTGCACGAGCAGGGCAACGTGGGCCACGAGCAGCGCTGCGCCGGCGTGAAGAAGACCTTCAAGGGCGACCTGCAGAACCTCTACGTCGAGGGCACCAACATGCCCAACGTGCAGTCGTCCATCGAGGCCAAGCTCCAGTCCGACAAGGACATCGACGCCGTGGTCACCCTCGGCGCCCCCTTCGCGCCCACCGCGGTCAAGGCCGCCCAGCAGGCCGGCAGCAAGGCCGAGGTCGACACCTTCGACCTCAACGCCAAGGTCGCCGACGCCCTCCAGGACGGCTCCCTCGGCTTCGCCGTGGACCAGCAGCCGTACCTCCAGGGGTACGAGGCGGTCGACCTGCTGTGGCTGTACAAGTACAACGCCGACGTCCTCGGCGGCGGCCGGCCGGTGCTGACCGGCCCGCAGATCATCACCAAGGACGACGCGAAGGCCCTGGCCGACTACACGAAGCGGGGCACCCGATGAGCGCAGCAGCCCCGGCGGAGGCCGACGAACGCCTGGTGCGCCAAAGCTGGCTGCGCCATGTGATGGGCCGCCCCGAACTGGGCGCGGTCGTCGGGGCCGCGGCCGTCTTCCTCTTCTTCTCGTTCGTCGCCGAAAGCTTCCTGCAGGCGTCGAGCCTCTCCACGGTCCTCTACGCCTCGTCGACGATCGGCATCATGGCCGTGCCCGTCGCGCTGCTGATGATCGGCGGCGAGTTCGACCTGTCGACCGGCGTCATGGTCACCAGCTCGGCGCTGATCTCGTCGATGTTCAGCTACCAGATGACGGCCAACGTCTGGGCCGGCGTGGGGGTCTCGCTGCTGGCGACCCTCGCGATCGGCTTCTTCAACGGCTTCATGCTGACCCGCACCAAGCTGCCCAGCTTCATCATCACGCTCGGCACCTTCCTGATGCTCACGGGTCTCAACCTCGGCTTCACCAAGCTCATCAGCGGCACCGTGTCCACCAAGACCATCGGTGACATGGAGGGCTTCGACTCGGCCCGGGCCGTCTTCGCCTCCCACCTGACCATCGGCGGCGTGGACCTCCAGGTCACCATCCTGTGGTGGTTCGGCCTGGTCGCCCTGGCCACCTGGGTGCTGCTGCGCACCCGCGTCGGCAACTGGATCTTCGCGGTCGGCGGCGGCTCCGACGCGGCCCGCGCGGTCGGCGTCCCGGTCAACAAGACCAAGATCGGCCTGTACATGGGCGTGGCCTTCTGCGCCTGGATCTCGGGCCAGCACCTGCTGATGTCCTACGACGTCGTGCAGTCCGGCGAGGGCGTGGGCAACGAGTTCCTCTACATCATCGCGGCCGTCATCGGCGGCTGTCTGATGACCGGCGGCTACGGCTCGGCGTTCGGGTCCGCGGTCGGTGCGTTCATCTTCGGCATGACCAGCAAGGGCATCGTCTACGCGCAGTGGAACCCGGACTGGTTCAAGTTCTTCCTGGGCGCCATGCTGCTGCTGGCCACCCTGCTGAACGCATGGGTCCGCAAGCGGGCGGAGGCGAGCAAATGACCGCGCTGGTCAAGCTCACGGACGTGAGCAAGTACTACGGCAACATCCGCGCCCTGGAGGGCGTCTCCCTGGAGGTGCACGCGGGGGAGATCACCTGTGTGCTGGGCGACAACGGCGCGGGCAAGTCCACCCTCATCAAGATCATTGCGGGGCTGCACCAGCACGACGCGGGCACCTTCGAGATCGAGGGCGAGGAGAGCCGCCTGGACTCCCCGCGCGAGGCGCTGGACCGCGGCATCGCCACGGTCTACCAGGACCTCGCCGTGGTTCCCCTGATGCCGGTGTGGCGGAACTTCTTCCTGGGCTCGGAGCCGACGAAGGGCCGCGGCCCCCTCAAGCGCCTCGACGTCCAGCAGATGCGCGAGACCACCCGCGCCGAGCTGCTGCGCATGGGCATCGACCTGCGCGACGTCGACCAGCCCATCGGCACCCTCTCCGGTGGCGAGCGGCAGTGCGTGGCCATCGCCCGGGCCGTCTACTTCGGCGCGAAGGTCCTGGTGCTGGACGAGCCGACGGCCGCGCTCGGCGTCAAGCAGTCCGGCGTCGTCCTCAAGTACGTCGCCTCCGCCCGGGACGCGGGCCTGGGCGTGGTCCTGATCACGCACAACCCGCACCACGCCTACCTCGTCGGCGACCGCTTCGTGCTGCTCAAGCGCGGTGCGATGGCCGGCAGCCACACCAAGTCCGGGATCGCCCTGGACGAGCTGACCCGCCAGATGGCGGGCGGCAGCGAGCTGGACCAGCTCAGCCACGAGCTGGAGCGGGCCCCGGGCCCCGACGTGATCGGCGGAAAGAAGGTCGACACGGACCCGGCCGGCTGACCACCGGACCGGGCGCGGCGGGGGCGGGACGGGGCACCGTCCCGCCCCCGCCGTTGTGCACCGCCCACCCCCGGTGAGGCACAATCGGCCACGACCACACCCACGAGGCCGCGGGCCTCCCGAGACCACCGCAGGGACGACGACTCGTGCGAGCACGCCCCCGAACACCCGCCGGACCGCGCAGCGCGGAGGTGGCGCGATGAGCATGTACCGCGACAGGGTGCACCGGGGTACCGCCAGAGCGACCGTCCTGCGCACCGTGGGCACCCGCGAGCGCCGCTCCCACCTCACCGCCCCCCGCGTCCCCACCGTCGGCATCGACATCGGCGGCACCAAGGTCATGGCCGGCGTGGTGGACGCCGACGGCACGATCCTCGAGGAGATCCGCACCGAGACGCCGGACAAGTCCAAGAGCCCCAAGGTCGTCGAGGACACCATCACCGAGCTCGTCCTCGACCTCTCCGACCGGCACGACGTGCACGCCGTCGGCATCGGGGCGGCCGGCTGGGTCGACGCCGACCGCAACCGCGTCCTCTTCGCCCCGCACCTGTCCTGGCGCAACGAGCCGCTGCGCGACCGCCTCGCCGGCCGGCTCGCCGTGCCCGTCATGGTCGACAACGACGCCAACACCGCCGCCTGGGCGGAGTGGCGCTTCGGCGCCGGCCGCGGCGAGGACCACCTCGTCATGATCACGCTCGGTACCGGCATCGGCGGCGCCATCCTCGAGGACGGCCAGGTCAAGCGCGGCAAGTTCGGCGTCGCCGGCGAGTTCGGCCATATGCAGGTCGTCCCCGGCGGGCACCGCTGCCCCTGCGGCAACCGCGGCTGCTGGGAGCAGTACAGCTCCGGCAACGCGCTGGTCCGCGAGGCCCGCGAGCTGGCCGCGGCGGAGTCCCCGGTGGCCCAGGGCATCATCGACCGCGTCGGCGGCAACGTCCAGGAGATCACCGGCCCGCTGATCACCGAGCTGGCCCGCTCCGGCGACGCCATGTGCGTCGAGCTCCTCCAGGACATCGGCCAGTGGCTGGGCGTCGGCATCGCCAACCTCGCCGCCGCCCTCGACCCCTCCTGCTTCGTCATCGGCGGTGGCGTCAGCGCCGCCGACGACCTCCTCATCGGCCCGGCGCGGGACGCCTTCCGGCGCCACCTCACCGGCCGCGGTTACCGGCCGGAGGCCCGGATCGTCAAGGCCCAGCTCGGCCCCGAGGCCGGCATGGTCGGCGCCGCCGACCTGGCCCGCCTGGTGGCGCGGCGCTTCCGGCGCGCCAACCGGCGCCGGGTCGAACGATACGAGCGTTATGCGAAGGCAGGTCGCGGGTGATCACCATGGAACACACCGGAAACCAGGCGCCGGCCGCGCCGGAACAGCCCATAGGCGGCGGCGACGGCGGACGCCCGCCGCGCCGCTGGCTCAAGGCCGTCATCGTCTTCCTGCTCATCGCCGTCCCCGCCGGGTACCTCTACATCTCCGCGCTGCAGAGCCGCGGCGGAGGCGGCGACAAGGAGGAGCAGGCGACCAGCGGGCAGCTGGAGGAGGGCTGGCCGTCGCGCCTCCAGCGCCGCATCTACGGGATGTCGGTGCCGTACTACGCGACCGGGGTCGCGCACTACGAGGACAATTCCTGGAAGTCCAGCTCCCTGTACCTCCAGTTCACGACCACGCCCGCCAAGTTCGACAAGTGGCTCAAGAGCGTCGGCACGAATTCGTCCGCCCTCAAGGACGGCGAGATCACCATCGACCAGGACGAGGCGGCTGTCGTCGGCTGGAAGTTCGGCAGCGGCCACCACTGGAAGGGAACGGTCCACCAGCAGGGAGACCGTCCCAAGCCGGAGCTGGAGATCACCGCCAACCTGGACGACCCGAAGCACCCGAAGGTCTACGTCGTCTCGACGACGACCCCCTGACGGCGGGGAACCCCGCACTGCGGATAGCGTGGCGCGGGTGAGTGAGAAGCAGACCCTTCAGTACCGGTTGGACGGCCCCGAGGGCGGGCCCGTCCTCGTCCTCGGCCCCGAGCTGGGCACCACCTGGCACAGGTAGGCGAACGCGTCTTCTGGCGTCCAGCAGGTCCATGAGAGGTACTTAAATCCAGGTTAGGGCCCTTTTGTCTCGGGGGGTCTGTGCAGTTGGTGATACGCCTGTGATCGATGGTGATTACGACGAACCCCCGCCGGGTGGCCCTACGGCGGGGGTTCGTCGCACCGCGGACTACGACGGCGCGCAGCGTTCGGTGGGGGCGCTGCTGTACTCCGGCTCTCCGCTGTCGAGTACGCGGAGCAGGGAGGCGGTGACGACGCGTGTCTTACGGCCGATGCGTATCACGCGGCAGGGGAACTCCCCTTGGCGAACCAGGTTGTAGCCCTTGGCTCGTGAGAACCCGAGGGCCTTGGACGCGTCCTCCACGCTCGCCGTCCCGCTCCAGGTGGCGCGGATGTGCGTAGGGCTGTACGGGGCGCCCTGCAGCTCGTCTGTCTGCCTGTGCATGGTGGATTCTCCAGTGGCTTTCACAATGGCGCTGTCTATGTGGCGCCAGTAGGTTTCGAAACTGCGGGGAACGGCCTATGGGCGATCAGTGGCTGTGGCGTTGGGGCATCATGGTGGTTCGCGTAGGCGAGGCCATGTCGTTGCCCTGGGGTTTGATGCGCGAACTAACCCCCAATGCTCTCGACCGCGCATCGGGTTTTACCCAGGGCGCGAGGAGGTTCTCCATATCGGCGCTGGTGCCTGGAACGTTATGTCTGCCCTGGGGGAATTGGAGCATGGCTGCGGACCTGTTCTGCGCGAACTAGGTGGGCGGCATGAAGCGCTGACGAGGCCTGTCAGGTTGAATCGGCGACTGTTCCGGCAATGCCTTCCGACGTGCGGGCAGAGAGTGGCGGTGGACTTTCAATGATGTGCGGGATCACCGGTTTGGCTAACCGGTGATCCCGCGCTATGTTCCACCCCTTCGAGGCAATCTCCGTCGTCCAATCTGGAGTGGCCACTTGCGTGGCCTGCCGTGGCTGGTGTCCCCCACGGCGGGCTCGATGCCGTGCACCACGAGGTGGCAGCGTCCCCGCGACTGGTGAGCGGAAATACGTCTCCCCTTGCTGGCGTTGAGCTTGTGGTAGTTGAGGAGGGGGAGGTGCCAGCGCTGAAGCTGTTCCACACGAAAGGTGCCGTGACGGAGGTGACGTCGCGTCTTGCCGAGGCCGAGGCGGAGGTGCAGGCCCTTGTTGAGGGCAATCTCGAGGCGATGCTCGGCGTGCGGTTTCTGGCGAGCGAATTCAGCACGGGCCCCGTCCATGGAGGCCGGATCGACACCTTGGGCATGGACGAGAACGGCGCCCCGGTGGTCATCGAGTTCAAGCGTGCGACGGATGCCGGCGTGATCAACCAGGGGCTCTTCTACCTGTCGTGGCTCGTGGATCACAAGGCGGAGTACGGGCACCTGGTCCGCGACCGGCTCGGGGCCGCGGCCGCAGCCCAGGTCTTGTGGAGCGCACCGAGACTGATCTGCGTCGCCGGCAACTTCACCCGCTACGACATGCACGCCATCCGCGAGCACCGGCGCAGTATCGATCTGGTCCGCTACCGCTTCTTCGGCGAGGACCACTTCGGCCTGGAGACCGTCGCCTCCGTCGCCGCCCAGACGGCCGTCCCGCGCGCCCGCCGGGCGGGCGAGGCCGCAGCGCCCGGTGCTCGTGTGGCCACGGGGGTGGTGCAGGAGCTGTTCGCGGAGGTCGACCAGGTACTGCTGGGTCTCGGTGACGACATCACCAAGGTGCAGCGCAAGACCTACCGCGCGTACCAGCGGCTGCGGAACTTCGCCTGCGTCTGCCCGCCGCAGCGGGACAAACTGCTTGTCTACCTCAAGGTGAACCCCAAGGAGGTCGACCTCGTCCCCGGATTCACCCGGGACGTGACCGGGCTCGGCCACCATGGGACTGGCGATCTGGAGGTCCAGCTGCGCACGGACCGGGACCTGGAGCGCGCCCAGGACCTGTTCCGCCTCAGCTACACCGCGGTGTAGCTGGGCCATATCCGTTCCAGGCACAGGATTACTTCTCCGAGGACGGAGGGGAGGCGAACCCAGAGGCCGCTCCTCAGAGGACTCCACTAACGCTGTGGACGATTGCGGCTTCTTGTTCTACTGGGTACCCGCGGTTGAGGCAGCTTTGGGCTAGTGCTGCCGCTGGTCCGTTCAGGGCGGCGCGTAGTCCGTCCCATGTGCAGCTGTCGTTTGGCCAAGGGGGCTGGGGTTTGTGCGTGGTTGCGCCGGCATCACAAATCAGGGCGTGAGTGCGGGCTTGCGCTGGGAGGGCGTCGTGTATTGCTGAGGCGATACGTACTCCGCCAAGGTCTGCGTCCGGCGCGATGACGGTCTTGTGTGCCTTTTCGGCGAGAGCGGCGATGTGATGGAGGGCGGCGGGGCTGGGCATTCCTCCGCTGTAGACGATGCCGGTGTCACGGGTTTCGGACGCTTGCCGGAACGTTGTGCACAGGGTTTGTGCCGCCTGCAGGTTCTCGACGATGACCAGACGTGTGCCGTCGAGGGTGCATTGCAGTCCGGGTTGCTCCGCTGCGAGGAGGACGGGTTCTTCGAAGAGGGCGAAGGGGAATGTCTGTCGGCCGAGGTGGACGGTGATGGCGCCGCCGATGCCGATGAGGCTGTTGCGGCGGAGGCCGATGGCCGTTGCCACGGCGGGGGGTATGCCTGTGCTGCTGAGGATGGCGCGTGCGCTGTCCCAGGTCTTGGTGCTGCCGGTGTGGGCTTGTGAGAAGCCGCGTGCGTTGAGGTGGACGATGCCTTCACACAGGTCGTGGGTGAGGGCGCACAGGATGAGTGTGCGCTTGGGTGCGGGATGTGTCTTGCGCAGTTCGTGGCGGAGGGCGTTCTCGACGGTGGCGAGATCGTCGTCGGTGAGGTCGGCTCTGTGGTTGACGTTCGGGCTGTGCCGGTAGGTGCCGAGGGAAGCGAGGGCGCCATGCAGTTGGTCTCGGAGTTCTTGCTGATGGGTAGCGAGCGTGCCAGAACGGTGCTGGGCCGCTTCGGCTGCGGCTTGGGTGCGGTACCAGGCCGTGGGAGCGCCGAGGGTGAGCGGTTCGATGACGGTGCAGCGCAGGGTGACGACTCCGGCGCGGGTCAGGTTTATGGCAGCGGTCCATGCGCGCGGGCCGAAGTGGCGTACGACAGCGGTCCAGGAGCGTCGGCTGGCGCCCAGGACGAAGGTGCGGTCCCCGGCGCGGGTGAGCTCGGGCACAGTGCTGAGGTCGAGGGGGGCGGGTGGGCTGGTTGGTAGGAGATCGACTTGTTCGGTACGCAGGCGGCTGCCGCGTTGGAGGACGATGATGCGGGTGCCGTCGGGGCCGGCGCGGGTGCGCTGGACGGCGTGGGCAGCCAGGCCGCTGGGGGTGTTGGCGAGGTCGATGCGGGGACCGTCGGAGCGCATGGTCACCACCAGCTGCGTCCGGCGAGGAGTGCTTCGAGGGTGAGTTCGAGGTGTTCACCGTTGGAGTCGTAGCCGAACATGCGGGTGGGGGCGTTGAGAGCCTCGGTGAGGCTGGGGTAGGTGAAGTAGAGGAGTTCGCCGAAGAAGTCGGCGGCATCGTCCATGAGGGATTCCTGGCAGGTTCCCAGCACGGTGATGCCGTGGTCGGTGGCGCTCTTGGTGAGGGCTCCGAGAACTTCGCGCCGGTGGTGGGTACCCAGAGTGTCGCCGAGTTCGTCCAGGATCAGGATGCGTCCGCGGGGGTGAGGGGAGGCGAGCAGGGCAGCCAGGACCAGGTGGATGGCGAAGAGCTTCTCTTGGGCGGAGTTGGTGACGTTGTCGTACCGCAGCATCTGGCCGCCGGGGGTACGGCGCCAGCATGGGGTGACCTCGCACTGCCACAGGTCGGTAAGGGAGGGCGGTGGGCTGATGACGCGTTGCAGTTCGACGCCGTAGAGCCCGGCTCGGCGGTTGAGGTCGGTAAGTGCGGTCTCGATGCTGTCCATGGCCTGGTCGAGCAGGAGTGAGATGGCGTCCTGCTGGGCGCGCAGGTCGAATTCAAGGCGGTCGACGGCCTGCCGGCAGTAAGCGATGGAGTCCGTGCGCTCTGCGCGCTCGTCCTGGATGAGCCGGGATGCGGCCTCATCGGCGTCGGCGAGCTGCTCCAGCCAGTCGTTCAATGCGCGTGCGGGAGATTCGAAGGCGGTGGCATCGGCGAATCGGCGGCTGCCGGATTCGTCATTGCGGTTGGCGCGAAGAACCACTGCATCCTTGAGCTCGGGCGTGGGTGCGTTGGCGCCGGCGACCAGGTCGATGCCCAGGGCTTGCAGGGAGCGGTCCAGATACCGGCCGGCTCGTCTGCGCAAGGTGACTTCCGTTCGGTGCTCCGGCTCCGCTCCCTCAACCGCGTTCTCGCCGGTCTCACTGGAGGTAGGCCAGCGCAGTTGTTGCAAGGCCGATTCCCGGGTTCCGCCGCGTTCGATCCAGTAGGCCAGTTCAAGTTCGGTCAGCTGGTTCTGGAAGGCGTCACGGGCGCCCGTGGCGTCGCTGACGTCGCGCTGTGCTTGCACGGTGTGTTGGCGTGCGATATGGCGTTGGGACTTCAGGGTGGAGTAGGCCAGGTTGGCTTTATCGTAGGCGAGTTGGGCTTTCTCGGATTCTGCCCTGCGGGTGGCGGTGACGGCCCGCAGTCCGGCCAGCTCGTTTTCGACCGTGGTGTTTTCTCTGTGCAACTGACGGGCGAGAGCGGCACTTTCCAGCCGATGGACGAGGTCGTTCGCCTGGTCGCATTCCGAGCGGGTTCGCTCGAGCCCGGATTGTGCTGCCTGGAGGACCGATTCGGTCTGATCAAGGGTGTCGCGCAACCGGGCGACCAAGGCTGCGCGGCCTGTCAGAGGGGTGGTGAAGCCGCCGAGGGCGTGCAGCCCCAGGGCCTGGTCGACGGCAGTATCGGGGTCGTGGTCGATACGCATACGCCTGGCCAGCTCGTCGAGGAAGGCCCTGACCTGGTCCTTGCTGGCGGTGCCGGAGATCTTGGCGGGACACGCGATCAGCACGGCGCCGGGAAGCGAGCGCAGTGCGTCACGGGCGGCAGGGGCGTCGTCGGCGGCGATGCACACCGCATCCTGGTACAGCGACAGCCGAGCTTCCCAAGCTGGGCGCTCGCGGGCGGTCAGGTTGAGGGAGTCCAGCAAGCCAGCTGCATGGATCTTGGCATCACGCAGCACGCTGATGGTGCGGCCGGCCGGGCCGTACCGGCCCTTCTCCGCTCGGTCAAGGTCGGCGCGAGCGGCGTCCACTGCGGCGGTGGCGGCCCCGAGCTCGCCCTGCCGTTGTTCTACGTCGGCGCGGGCGCGGTCCGCCTCCCCGCGTGCCTGCTCCAGGCTGCCGTGCACGCCGCGGGCTGCCTCCTCGGCCTCGTGGATCTGTTCGTTCAGCCTCCGGTGGCGGTAGCTGCACTCGTTCTCGTCAGTTCGTGCGGTCTCCAAGCGCTCCTCGGCCTGCCTGCGTTGGTCTGAAGTGGCGTCACGCTGCTGCTTCAAGGCGTCTGGATTCTGTAGCGCGTCCTCCTCTGCTCGGGCCTGCTGGACTGCGCGTTCGCTCAATGCGAGGCGTTCCTCGGCATTCCGAAGAGAAGACTCCAGCTCTTCCTGGCGGCCCAGTGCGTCCAGCAGGCCCCGGGCGTAGTGGAGTTGCCACAACTCCCATGCCCTGGTGAGGGCTTCACGGGCAGCTTGACGGTGGCTGATGGCATCCAGCTGGGCATCTTCCCGTGCACGCTTGTCGGCGTCCTGACGCAGTTGCTGGTCGCGTTTGCTGATGGCCTCGGAGAGGTTCTTGCGGACGGCGACGTCGCGTTCCATGAGCGGTTCGCGTCCGGTAAGGCTCAGCAGGGCCGTGCCGATGGCAGCGGGGGTGAGCAGACCCTGGTCGAGTTTGAGCAGCGAGGGGCCGCCCCGGCGGCGGCCTCGGGAGCCCAGGTACGCCTGGCAGCGTGGTGCGGGTCCGTACAGTTCCTCGGCATAGCGCATGGCGCCCAACGAGGGTCTGGGCAGGTGGCGGAAGATGTCGGCGGCCTGAGTGTGTCGCTCGGATTCTTCAGGGGCTGTGGCCAGGTGGACTCCGGGGGCGTGGCGCACTTTCACGTACGGTGCCGTGGCGGACAGCTTCATCCACACGGTGTGGGCACTGGCTTTGACATCGTCGGGGTCTGCGAACAGGCCGGCGATATAGCCCGTGGTTGCGGCCGGGTAGTGCTGGGCTGCGATCCCCGCTGTATTGGGTTCGAACAGCAGGTCCGCGACGGTGCCGGGGCCACCGCCCTTCATCCGCCATTCCGGGTCACCGAGCAGAAGCGCGACGCTGGCCAACCAGCTGGTCTTCCCTGATTCGTTGGAGTCTTGGGGGCCCTTGCCGGAGACAGCGACGAAGCAGCCGGGGATGACGCCGACTGCCGCAGTCGGATGCCGGGCGATATCGAAGGTCTGGACGCACAGCAATTGCCGGGCCCCGATCTCCCCGAGATCGTCGGTTGCATCCTCGACCGGTATATCGGCCGGGCCGGTGGAGACGGGAATATCACCGAGGTACGGGGCGGAGGTGGTCATGGCACTACTCCTCTGGAGCACTCTCCCCCTGGCCCGCGTCATGTTCCTGGCGCCGCTGGCGGATGGCCAGGGCATACCGCGAGGTGGGGCGGGTGACGAGCACCAGGTCCTCCCATAGGCGGGCGGACTGCTGATCGGTCAGCCGCAACAGCGCTGGCCCGGGGAGCGTGGCGCCGTGGAATCCGGTGCGCAGCAGACGCCGGGCTTTGAGCCGCCGCAGGGCGAGGCGGATTTGATCGTGAGTGAAGGGGGCGTTGGCGTACAGCTCTTCGGCCTGAGTGCCTGGCCCGTTGGCCATCCACGACCGGGAGTGATGTTCACCGCGGGCGCGAGGGGCCGCGACGGTGCGCAGCAGCACCATCGCCAGCACGGCCCGGTCCATCGGGGGCAGCACGCCGATGCCCTCACGTGCCAGATGTTCGGCGATGGTGTCCTGGAAGCCGCTCGTGTAGCCGATCACGCCGTTGTGCTCCCGCTTCAGGAGCACGCGCCCGGCGGCTTCGAGGCGCTGCGCGACGACGGCGCGTAGAGCATCCGTCTGCAGAGCAGCCAGTGCTTCGGCGGGGACGATGCCGTCTGCGATCTCTACGGCGGCGAGCGCGGACCGCACGTGGCCCTCGTCAACGTCCGACAGATGCTGATCAGTCATTGCGGCCTTCCCCCTCGTGGAACGGGCCGCTGGGGCCAAGGGCGTGCAGGTAGTCGTAGAAGCGGCGCATCGCCTCGGTGAAGGTGTCCGGCAAGGCGGCGACCGCAGGTCCCAGACGCAACTCGTCGTGGTCTTCGACGATCAGCAGGCGTAGTGGCAGTGAGCTGTTGAGCGCGCTGGCCGTGGAGCGGGGGTCCAGCCCGAGTTCGGCGGCGGCGTCGCGCACAACGGCCGGGCTGAAAGGAACCCCTGGGTAAGGCGCATCGTGCCGATCTTGCCAAGCGCATGCGAGACACAGGGCGAAGACGAGGGTCTGGTTCGGAGAGAGTCCGGCCACGGGGTACAGACCGAGGTCTTCGGGGACAGGCGGCTCCGACCAGCCCAGCGTCAAGGACAGGCGTAGTTCTCCCGATCTGAACGGCGCGGCGGCCGGCGGCGGCCAAGGGCAGGCGCATGCGACGAGCACGCGGCCCATCAGCTGTGCAGCTTCCTCGGCCTGCTGCAGCACGTCATCGGACAGCCCAGCGCGTTCCACCGCTCCACAGGCCCGGGCTGCGGCCAGGATCAGCGGGGGATCAGGGTTCCTCATGACCCGCCTCCCTGGAATCAGCCGGCAGGGCTTGGGCGGTTGTGCCGACTGTCACGCGGTGGAGGGTGACTGGGTGCAGGTAGGTAACCCAGCCGAGGCGGTCGATGATCAGCTCCACTGCGATCTGCACGCCGTAGGGCGCATGTGGGTCGGCGTCGAGCATCAGCAGATCGGTCAGCAGACGGGCAGCCTGGGGCCACCGGGACCGGCGCAGCTCTTCAGTCACCTCTACCTGCTCGCGCTCCAGCAGGAGGCGGTCAGCCGCATTCTCGCGGCGCACCCGCTCGCTGGACCGACGTCGCAACAACGGCCCTAGAGGATCTTGCTCAGGCGTTCCGCGTGGCACAGGCGGACGACGGTGTGGTTGCCAGCGGGGCACGAACATTTCCAGCGCCTCCACTACCGACCCTGCGTCCACCCACACCGGCGGAGAATCCGCCACCAGATATTTGCCGACCTCAGTCAACGCCTCCGGCGGGCAATATTTCGCGGCGTCCAGATAATCCTCGGCCGAAAACAGATCGAAATCCAGCGAACGCGCAGCCTGATCAGCTACCCGTTTAACGGCCTCCGTGGCCCAGAAGCCGTAGCGTAGTTCGGCCTCCACCATGGCCACTGCACGCTGAGCCAGAGCGAAATCCCTCGGGAAGCGCCGTGTCACCTGACGACTCAGGTCCAGGACGCGCTCATATAGATCCCGGTGGTTGTACTGCCTTTCGTAATCCTTCAGCTCCTGCACCGAGCCCTCTAGAACCAGCTCCTCCAGCTGGACGGCGAAGGTCGCGAAGATCCACTGGCAATAGGTGATGTTACGCAACACCGCTTGACGGTCGGGACGTTCGCGATCCAGCAGGTGCTGTGTTCGGTCCAGAAGGGAGATGAGTTCATCGAGACCGCCCTCGGTGTTCACCCTGTCCCAGATGATCAGGAACAGGCCACCGTATGGATCAAAGGTGTGCCGCTGCTGATGCTTCTTCAGTCGGAGTGGTTTGATCAGGCCGTCGCTCTCGAAGACACGCCAGCGTTCCTCGAACCGCTCGTACGAATAGGCCGCAGAGATATTCTTCGATATCCACTCCCAAACCTCAGCCTTGGTGGCACCTCTGCGCTCACCGGAACATCCGGCGAAGCCGTCCGCAATGTCGTACGCTATCTGCAGCGTCCCTGGATCCGTCACCGTCGCATGAGCGTGCCGCGCAACAGGTGCCACTAGCGCCCGAAGCCTCTGTGACTGCTGCTCTTCGCTCAGTGGATTCCTGCTTGCTGTGTTGGCAGGCAGGTCGACGGTCTTCATCTCCGCTCTCCCTGGTAGCGGAAGTCCTTCCATTGTCCCTCGGGGGCGTCTCTCTTATTAGAGGAGTCCTGGTCTGCGCGGCTAGGCCGGGCGACTCGCCATAGGATCGTGACTGTGGGTGTGCGCTTGCGATCTCCTGGTAGTGGAAAGTTGAGATCGTCAAGCGTGCGACCCAGCAGGATCAACGGAGGGTTGTCCTGTGGCCGCCTCAGCCCTCCCGGGCCGGGACGGCCACGTATACGCTGACGCCGTGAAGTCGCAGCTGACGCGAGCGCGTGTGACCGTATGGGGACTGGCGGCCGGTACCGTCATCGGCCTCGCCGCGTTCTTGCCCGCCGCCCTGCGCTGACTCTTTAGACGAGCCCGTCGCCGCGGGCTGCTTCCTGGGCGGCCAGTGCCTGCATGTCGAGTGCGTCGGCCAGTTCGTCCAGGTCTTGCGTGACGCCCCTGTACAGGGGGGCGCGGTAGGAGGCGCCGAGCGCGCGCAGCATGCGTGAGACCTCGCTCGAGTCGAGCAGGACGACTTGGCTGTTCGCGGCGTGGAACGTGCGGAGCTGGACGTTCTTCGGTGCGAACACGGAGCCGTTTGGGCGGTCCGCCGCCAGGTGGCGCAGCAAGGCTGCTGTGTCGTCGCTGAGGGGGATGGACCTCTGGGCTCGCCGTTGTGCCCGGCGTTCGGCTACGTACTTGGTCAAGGACGACACGATGACATCAGTGATCGTCCGGTCCTCCCTCTTGGCCTCCTTCTTCGCATCCTCCCAGAGCGACTCCTTGACGCGGACGTTCCGCTTGGGAGTTTCACCGTCGCCCGTCGGCCTGCCCATGACTGCCTCCCTATTTCTGTAGGGACAGTGTAGGTACAGAAATCGGGGCCAGTCCATGGTGGCGCGGATGCGCCGGCCTACCGCCTGCGGGCCGGCTGGGCGCTGGCCGGGAGAGACGGCGTCGGGCGGCTGGTAGGGAGGGCTAGGTGCGGCTGCTGGGGCGGACTGGGGCGAGCGGGCCTGGTGGTGTGCCCGTGGGCGAGTTCGAAGGCGAGGTCTTGCAGAAGCGAGGCGGGGGCGTGCGTGGAGAGGTGAATGGCCCAGGCGGGGCGGTCGGGAGCGTTGCCGCCCCACAGGGTCCAGGTGTCCAGGGGGCCGTCCGCGGTCGACTGAGCGGCGAACGCGTCGAACTGCACGCCAACGGGGTCTGCGTTGGGTGAGGTCCACTGGAGTCGGCGTCCGTCGTTCTTCTGCGGCCAGGTGGCTTCGTCGAGGGGGCGTGTGGCCTGCGCGACGGATTTCTCCATGACGGACACTTCAGGGTTGGGTCCCCATATGTCGTCGGTGGAGAGGGCGTTGAGGAGGGTTTCGACGATCTCGACGGGTGTGGCGGCGGTCACGGAGGCATGCCACGTACGTGGCCCGACGGGCGATTCGTAGGCGGCGATCGTCCAGTTGAAGTCCTCGGGTGCGGCCTCGTGGAGGAACTCCACCCGCAGGGTGAGGGATTCGTGAGCGGCGATGGTTGTCTCGTCCGACCATGTCCGGTGGCGTTCCCATTCCGGCTGCGAGGCGAGGAAGGAGTCCAGCAGGGCTTCGTGGTCGCCGGGGGAGGCTGCCCACACCGGTATGCTCTCGCGCTCGCCTTTCGTCGGCTGGCGGCCGGTTGCGTCTGGGGTTGGCGTGGCGGCTCCCGGCGGGGCGAGGGCGAGTGCCGCGCGTTGTTCGATGTCGGTGGCCGGCGGGGGGCCGGGGCGTACGGCGTCACCGTTGAGGCGGTCGAACTCGGCCAGGGCCTCGGTGGGGTTGTCGTAGACGAGGGCGACTTGGCGGAGGTGGTCTTCACCGTGGAGGTGGATGCTCTGGCCGTCGTGGCGGTACGTGCCGACGGCGACGAAGGTGTGACCGTCGTGAGCGTGGGCGTGGATGAGGAGGCGGCCGGAGGTGATGTCGTCGTGGATCGTCTGGGCTTCGGCGGAGACCTCGCGGATCTCCTCACGTGTCAGCCAGGGCATGGGGTAGTCGGCCCAGGTCCACTCGGTGTCGATGTCCTCCTGCAGGCCTGCGTCGATCTCGACGTCGGCGCCGTGTGCGCGCAAGGCGCGCGCGGCCTGGTCGGCGTAGTAGGGCTCCTCGTGGTCGATGCGGGCCAGGACCATCGTCTGCTCATGGGCCGGACGGAAGCCGTGGACGCTCAACAGGGCAGACGCGGCACGGGTGTCGGGGCTGGCGATGGTGGCGGTGACGGCGTCGGGGTGCTCGCGGTGCCGGGCCAGGTGGACATGGGCGTCAAGGGCGGGGTGGGGCATGGGCGCTCGGTTCTCGGGCCCGGCCGGATATGGCCGGCCGGGCCCGGGGTTATCGGGTGGTTCGGTGCACGCTGGCGATGGCCGGTGGTCCGGCGCGGGTGGCTGCTGGTGGGCGGGGTGTGCGGGGTCGGGCTGGTGGGGGTTGTGGTGGGGTGGTGCGGTGCCAGCGGGCGCGGATGGCGGTGAGGTCGGCGAGAGCGCGGCGGCTGCCGGTGACGAGCTGGTGAGGGGTGTTGGCCGGGTCGTCGGTGAACGCCTGGATCCGCAGGGCGACGGTGTGCGCTCGGGTGAGAAGGGCGCGCTGGAGGACGCGTTCGCCCCAGTGCTCCGGTGAGCCGGCGGGCGTGGAGAGCAAAGCGATCAAGTCGGCCGGGGTGAGGCCGGCGGTGAGCAGACCGCGGTGCTGGGCTTCCCACAGCACGGTGACCGCGTCGACGGGCTCGTCCCGGTGGGCCTGGACGGTCAGGCACTGGAAGAGGGCGCCGTGCAGGGGGAGGGCGAAGTCCTCGGCCTGCAGCCACCGCATGGTCTTGAGCCCGTCGGGGTGGGCGGTGGCGGACGCCAGCAGCAGCCGCTCTTCCTCCACCGCCTCCTCACCGGCATAGCGTGGCGGGGTCGTGGGGGTCGGGGTGCGGGGGAGGGAGCCGGGGTGCGGGGCGAACTGGACGGCGAGTTCGTCCAGGTACCGGGCCAGGGCTTCGGCCTGGTCCAGGACGGCGGCGGCCGGGTCTGGGCCCGTGGTGTCGGTGGCCGACTGGCCCAGGCGCTGGGCGTGCATGCGCAAGGTCCGGCGGGCGTGTTCGGACCGGACCATTCGCGCGTACGCGGCCGCGTGCCCAGTCCAGGGGCAGGCGTGGACCAGGCTGTGCAGGTAGGCGGCGCTCAGACCGGGGGCTTCGGGCCGGGCGGCGTGCAGGACGGCGTTCAGCCAGAGCGGCTCCCTGGCGTGCGCCTCGGGGGCGGGCGGCGGGAGGGTGCGCATGGCTGCGAAGAGGACGGCGTGGGAGTGGTCGGCGAAGTGGCCGGGCTCCAGGGCACCGAGGGCCTTGAGTTGCTGAGGGTCGAGGAGGAGAGCGCCGAGCAGCGCCTGCTCGGCGTAGTGCACCGGCCGCGGCGGCGCTGGGTCGTCGAGGCCGGGGTCGGGCTGGGGGCGGGGGGAGTCGGGCATCAGGCCGCCAGGGTGAAGTCGTCGGGGCCCAGGGTCTTGCCGAGGTGCGGGGCCAGGAGGTGAGCCGCGAGGCGCGGGGGGACCGCGTTGCCGATCTGGGAGAACCGCTGGCCTTTGTTGCCCTGCCACGGGTAGTCGGCGGGGAAGGTCTGGAGCAGGCCAGCCTCGGCTGCGGTGATCCGGATCGGCTCCGGCGCCGGACCGTCCTCGTGCCGACGGCCATCGACGGGGTCGGCGACCCAGACGCACTCGTTGGCGCGGTGGCCGAAGAACAGCGTCCCGGCAGGCTCGTCCGCGCTGCGGACGGTGGCGTGGGCCTGGTTGTTGCTGCGCAGAGACCAGGCCCAGCGCGCCTCCGAAGGCCTCGCGTCCAGAGCGTGGGCGGAGTCCTTCCGCGTGGTGCCGCGCGGGTGGCTCTTCCAGGTGCCGCGGTCGCGGGCGTCGGCGAGGGATTTACGGGAGCCGGAGGGGAAGGGTTCCGGGCCTCCGCCGGGTCCGCCGCCGGCGCACACGGTCGGGACGGGGCGGTCGGTGGCGCCCCAGCCCAGGGCCTCGGCCATGGACACCCATTGCGTGCGGCCCGGCCCGAACAGGGTAGGCGGCTCGGCGAGCTTGGCGTGCGTGGGGGCGGGAGGCTGCGCGGTGCGGGTCCGTGACGCGAGGAGGATGGCCCGCCGCCTCGTCTGGGGGACGCCGAAGTCGGCCGCGTTGAGGATGCCGGACCAGGCAGAGAAGCCCCAGCGGCGCAGGACGACGGCGTACTGCCGCCACAGCGGCAGGACATCGGGCACCTCCTCCATGGCCACCCAGTCCGGCTCGCCCACGGTGTTGAGGGCGTGCAGGTAGCGCATGGGTTCGGCGGCGAGCAGGGAACGCTGGTCCCGGCAGGCGGCGAGCAGCCGTTCGCGGGTGTCCCGGCCCGTGGCGAGGTCGGCGACGGCCTGGTGGACCAGGGGCTGGTCGACGAGCCCGAGGCGCTTGCCGGCCATCGACCATGCCTGGCAGGGCGGTGAGGCGATCAGCCCGGTCGTCCGGCCGAGGAAAGGCCAGGCCGGGTACCTCGCCACATCGGTGCGAATGGTCAGCTGGCCAGCGGCCGCGCGGGTTTTGCAGGCCCATTCGTCCCATTCCAGGCCGACATCCCGGACGCCGAGCCGGGTCAGAGCGTGGCTCCACCCGCCGGGCCCGCTGAAGAGGTCAACGATCACGCGGCCAGCCCGAAGCCATCCTGCATGGCGTAGTCGACTTTTGGGAGGACGCCTGTTGCTGACAGGGCGAGTCGCATCGTGCTGGATTGAACTCCGCTACCTAGCGAGATGGAGCGGAATGCGGGGGTTGCGGAAATGGTGCGGTCCTTGCAGTGAACAGGGCCGGCCAGGACGGTGGCCGGAAAGGAAAGTGGGGGAATGCCGGAGTCAGCGCCGCGATCGGCCCGCGTGCGGGGTGGGCATGCCAGCGGTCGTGACGGTCCCCAACACGGTGGGGAATCAGCGTGGTTGACGGCCGAGGTCAGCGGGCCCGGCCGGATGCCGCGTTGAGTGCTGGCCGTGCAGGGCGCGCGGTGGCTGTCGCCCTGGCCCTGGCTGCTGGGGAAAGGCCGATGAATGCGGCGACGGTGGTCGTGCCGCGGGAGGTGAGGCGCACGCGGTCCGGCAGCGGGCCGCCGACGAAGGCGGGCGGCGCGGACTTGGGCTCGTGTGCGATGAGGTCTTTGGCTTCCAGGGATCGCAGCGTGCTGATCAGCACGCGGACGTCGCGGCTGTGGACGTACTGCCGGCCGAGGCTTTCGGACACGCGGATGTGGCCGCGGGCGACTTCCTGCAGCGCGCTGTGCTGGACGGCGTTCAGCTCCTGCACTGCGATGCCGGCCGGGGGCCGGCGTCGGCGCATTTCCCGGGCGATGCGGTCGGCGGACTCGACGGCGGCTTGGGGAGCGAGCGCGGTCAGTTCACCGGCCAGCCGTGCCTGGCGGCCGGCGATCTCCAGTGCGTCGGGACGATCAGGTTCTGCACTGCCTGCCGCGGCGGGCCGGGTGGTGAGGGCCTCTCGCGCATCGGCGAGGCGGAGGGCAGCCTCGTTGCTCAGGTAGGCGAGCTGCTTGAGCCGTACCAGGGCGTCGATCAGCTCGCGGCTTTCGTAGAGCTGTTGGTCCTGGACGGCCTTGACGGCGGTGAGGGTCTCGTGGGCCAGGCGCTGCGCGGAGTCGGCGTACGTGCCGAGATCGGGGCCCGAGGAGGAGCTGAGGCGGAAGGTGTCGATCGCGTCGTTGTGGTGGGTGTAGTGGTCGGCAAGGACCAGTAGTCGTTCGATGGGGGTGAGCGGCGCGGGCACGTCGAACAGGAGGGCATCGACGGACGGTGTCGTCATGGGAAAGGGCAGGTCTTCCGTGGAGTGTGCCGGGACGTGGACGGCGAACGGTGCGCGTCTCAACGGGTCCGCACGGCCGGGGTGTTTGCAGGGGGTAGTGCGGGCTTGCGTGGAGAGGCGGGGTGGTGGCGCCCGGCGAGGGAGGAGTGGGCCGCTGCCAGGGCTTGGCCGGCGTCGTCGAGGTGCATGCGGAGTCGGCTGTGGTGGTCGATCGCGTGGAACTTCTTTTGGATCGTGTCTTGCGCGCCGGGCTCGGCGAGGGCGACGAGCGGGGCGAGAGCCTGGGTGTAGTGGGCGACGGCGCGCCCGATGTGGCTTGCCGCCTGGGACAGGGCGTCGGCCGAAGGCCGGGCAGGGGCATCGGGGCGGTCGGGAGCGAGACGGTATTCGGTGTCAGCGGCTATGAGGGCAGTGAGGTGGCAGAGCAGGTCGATGTGCCGAATGGCGGTGAACAGGCCGCTGCCGTCTCCGGTGATGCGGTGGCCGCTGATGTCGGTGATGACGGCATCCAGCGCTTCGTACGGCTCCATGCCCTCCAGATCGGCGGGCTCGTACGTGTGAATGGGGCGCCTCCATAGGCGAATTGGGAAAGATGAGAAGGGGGTCGGTCTAGACAGCGGTGCCGAAGTCGTCTTGCTTCGGAGCGGTTTTGGCGACGGCGCGGGCGGTGATGCCCCTGGAAGCACGGGCGGAGGCGGCGGCCAGTTCCTTGGCGTCGGGCTCGAGGTACCAGGGGCGCAGGTCGAGCATGGCGACGCGCATGCCGGTGGCCAAGCACAGCGCGGTGCCCTTGGGCAGGGCGCGGATGGCATCGGCGGCCATGATGCGCTCCTGGCGCATGCTGATGCTCGTGGACTTGCCGGACTCCGAGGTGGAGGTGGACTTCGTCTCGACGTCGTGGTCGCCGATCAGCCTGCTGAGCTTGTCCGCGAAATCGGGGTCGTCGATGCCGGAGCCGATCACCTTGATCGTGGAGGCGGACCACATGGCGTCCATGCCCGCGTCCCCCCAGACCTTCTGGCCCTGCCGGTAGGACTGCAGGATGGTGATCGGGATGATGCCGCGGGAGCCGAGGTGGGAGTACAGGTCCGGCAGGTCCGAGATCTTGCAGACGTTGGCGGCCTCGTCGAGGATCGCGAGCATCGGCGGGTCGAGACGGCCGCCGGCGCGTTCGGCCTGGGCGGTGGCGGCCCGCATGACGGAGTCCGCGCACGCGGCGATCAGCGCGCTCGCGCCACCGCCGCCGTCCTTCGACAGCAGGTAGAGGGTGTCGCGGGAGGTGACGAAGTCGGCCGGCCGGAACTCGGGGACGTTCTTCTGCGGGGTGACCCACGCGGCGATCTCGCTGTTGAGCAGCGCGGCGGCGTACTGGCGGGCGGTCTCGTAGATGCCGTCGCGGGTCTCGGGTGGCCCTTCGACCGTGCCCTTGAGCTGGGCGGCCACCGCGCTGAAACCGTGGTCGCGCAGGATGTCCAGCGGCGTGCGGTCTGCGGGGAAGGCCAGCCACTGCATCACGTCGGTGATCGGCCGCTCGTCCAGGGCTGCAGCCAGGAAGAGCTGGCTCAGGATGTTGCTGCCGGCCTTGGACCAGAAGTCGCCCTGCTGTGAGGCGTCCACGGAGGCGGCGAGGAAATGCCCGGCGAGCCGTCCGGCGCCATCGAGGGTCTTGGCGTCGGCGAGCGGATTCCACCACATCTCCCGGCTGGCGTGGGCGATCTGCTGCGGGTCCATCGACCAGGTCCGCCCGACCTTCGCCCGGGCTTCGAGGGTGGCGGTGTAAGCGTCGCCGGCAGCCTTGTTGGAGGTGAGCAGAACGGGACCGGGGGCGTTGAGGATCGACGGGATGGCGAGGCTGGTGGTCTTGCCGGAACGCGGCGCCATGATGGCGACGGCGACATCCTCGTAGCCCATGCGGACCTCGTGCCGGGTCCCTTGGAGGTTGCCGAGCAGGATGCCGGTGTCCTTCGCCTGGATGGTCTTGGCGTCCTTCAGACTCGGACGCAGGGAGCGGGCCTTGGCTGTGATGGCCTTCGACAGCAGGGGCTCGATGTCCTTCTGCTTGGCCATGCCGGCGACCTTCTTCTTCCGGCCTCCGGCCCCGCCGCGGTGCCGTGACCACAGCACGGCGCCGACGATGGCCAGCGTGAGCAGGGTGGCGATGGGGACGATGCGCGCCCCGATTAGCAGGGACGTTCCGCCAGCGTGAGGCCAGAGGCGTGCGGGGCGGAGGAGAGCTTCGACCGGCTGGTAGGCGGCCCAGGGGCCGGAGTCGGTGAGGTAGGCGGTGACGTTGCCGCCGAGCCAGGCGAGGTTGGCCAGGGGGACGGCGATGGCGAGGGCGACGAGCAGGACGCGGAAGGCTATGTCGTAGCCGTCGGTGCTGCTGCCGGGGTTCGAGGAGGTGTTGGACAAGGGGGCGGTTCCAAGGGGTGCTGTGGTGCGCCGGCGGTCAGCGGGAGCGGCGGGGTGGCGGTACGCGGGGGTTCCGCGGCGGCGGTGGAGTCGGGGTGCCGCGGGCGGCGAGTTCCTTGACGCGGTTTTCCAGGGCGAAGGCGACGGCGGCTGCTGGGACCTCGCGGGTGGTGCTGCGCTGGTGGCGACGGCCCAGGGCGGGGACGTGGAGCGGGTCGCGCGCCAGCGGCGCCCCGTCGGCGAGCGCGCGGGTGAAGGCGGTGATCAGGTGCGGCGGCGTATTCCCGTCGAAGTACGCCCGCCAGACCCGGTCATGCAGCTCCCCGTCTGCAGTGACGTCGGCGAACCAGCTGTTCGCTGCCCTCGGTGAAGTGCTCGACACCGGAGAGACCGTCGGGCGAGACGAGCCCGTCGCGGTGCTCGGACTCGTGCCACCCGGCGTGGCGAAGTGGCTCGCACGGGTCGGCTGCGGGGGCCGCACGGGTCGCCGGCACGGGTGGGGGTGTAGGGGTGGCTCACGGCTGCTGCCGGTATTGGTCGCCGGACGGTGAGTCGGTCGCAGAGGAGCAGCGTGAGCAGAGAGCCGGCGCCTGCTGGCCGGGTGTGCGGTGGCCGGCGGGGATGCGGGTGATGTCCTCGGTGAAGGTACGGAACTGGGCGTCGAAGCCGTGGAGGCGGTCGATCAGGCTGGCCAACGCGCTGTAGGCGTCGTCGCTGATGTCCTGCAAGTCCATGGCGTAGCTGTCCTGTTCGACGAAGTCGTTGCAGAGACGGCCGATCGCCTCGAAAATCTGGGCGATCCGGTGAAGGGCGCCTTCGTGGCGGTCGATGATCGGCGTCAGGACGGTGGCGATGTCCTCGGGACGCTCCGCCCGGTCGAGCTGTCTGCTCAGCCGGAGGAGCCCGGTAGTGATCGCCTCGATCTCCCGTGCGGAGAGGTCGTCGGGGTGGGGCACGCGGGGTCTTTCTCAATCGGGGGCCCCGGCCGGTCGCCGGGGCCAGCTGATCAGCGCCGGGTTCGGGCGCCGCCGGCGGCGGCGTACGGGCCGGTGGGGTTCTTCCGGGGGCGGGTGCTGGCCCACGAGTTGCGGGCCCAGGTCGCGGCGCGGGCGGTGGTGATGCGGGCCTGCTGCCAGGCACTGAGCTGGGAGGGCAGCACGGAAACGGACGTCGTGCGGATGCGAAGGGTCGGCGGGACGTGCCCGCGCGGTCGCATCACCGGCTGCGGATCGGACAGCGCGGTGGTGAACGCCTGCACCAGGTGCATCGGGGTGGTCGGAGTGAACGTCGCGTTCCATGCCGGGCCGTGTTCGGTCTGGGCCGCGGCCCACCAGTACGCCTGCCCCT
Source organism: Streptomyces sp. NPDC002536 (assembly GCF_053594995.1). NCBI lineage: Bacteria > Bacillati > Actinomycetota > Actinomycetes > Kitasatosporales > Streptomycetaceae > Streptomyces > Streptomyces sp. NPDC002536. The sequence goes on along the minus strand of NZ_JBSFWU010000002.1, from coordinate 124,384 downwards.
GGCTGTCCTGATGGAACTGGACGACGGCGTTGCCGTCTGGGCTCATCGCCGAGAAGTGCTGCCCGCGCTCGGTGCGCCAACCGTTCTGCTGGAGCGGTTCCCACACGTTGGGGGCGTGTGCCGACCGGGGCCGGGTGAGGGCGTCGGTGAATCCGGCGACGATCTCGACGGGAATCTGTTTGCCGAGGGTCGCGTGCCAGGCTTCCTGCTGGTTGGTCGCCGTGCCCCGGATTGTCCAGCCGCCGGGCTGGGTGTAGGGGTCGTAGCCGACGCGGACCGTGCGGTCGGGGCTGTCGAAGACGATCGGGACACCGGCCTTGGGCGAGCGGTCCGTCCAGCCGGAGGCGCGCAGGAACTCGGTGACGTGCCGCAGGTCACCGCCGCCGGCCAGGTGCCGGGGCTCGACGAGGTAGTGCTGCTCTGCCTGCTGGCTGGCCGGTCCCCAGCCGGCCCACTCCTTCTTTTTCACCGGCGTCTCCGGGCCACGAAGGCCGAGGTGACCGGCGCTGGCGGGCGAGCGGTGGAGTTGGTGGGCGCCGCCGGTTGGGCCAGGCGCTGGAAGTCCTCGGCATGGTCGCTGAGGTCCGCGCACAGGCCGTTGAGGTCGTTCGCGGCGCGCCCGAGGGCCAGCCACACCTCGGGCGGGAAGGCCCCCTGCTCGGTGTGCGTCCGGGCGGAGCGGGAGCCGGTCTCCACCAGGGTGGTCACTTGGCCGAGGATCCCGTCCTGGACGTCGAGGACGCGGCCGAGGATGTGAGCCGTCTGCTCGGGCGGAGCCTGTGACAGATGCTGGGCGAGAAGGCCGAGTTGGCGGGCGATGTTGTCAGCGAGGAGTACGGGGTAGGGCGTCGGGTCGGGCATGGCGCTCCGGGCGGTGAAGGCGGCGGTTGGTCAGGGGTGCTGGCCGCGGCGGCGGGTTTCATCGAGGAGCCCGTACGGTCCGGTGGCCAGCGGATTGCCGCGCGTGCTGCTGCCGAGGGCGCACGCGTGGAGGTAGCGGCGGAAGAGGAAGGTGGCCAGGCGGGGCGGGCGGTCGGCGGTGATCGGCGGCGGGATGGTGCGGTCGCGCTGGGGGATTGCTCAGGCTCCGGATGTCGGTGGTGATGGCCGGCCCCGGAGGGGGCCGGCCGGTGGTTCAGGTGCGGCGGCGCGCTGGGGTGGCGGGCGGGGCAGGCGTGTTGGCGTGGGTCGTTCCCGGTGCGGCGCGCTGCCTGCGGAGGTCGGCCACGGCGCTGCGGTAGGTCGCCTCGTCGAAGAGATCGGGGTGGATGTTGACGCGGTATCCGGCCGTTAGCAGCGTGGGGATGGCCCGAGTGGCGAACTTCTTCTGCTCTGCCTCGGGCAGGTGCTCGGGTACTTCGTGCCAGACGTAGATCGCCGCGGTACGGCGCTCGAAGCCGAGGTCGTCCAGGAGGACAAGCAGTGCCTCGGCCGGGTCGCTGCCGCTGTCGACGTAGATCGTGTCGTTCAGAGGACGGCGGTAGATCTCGAGGTCGTTGCCGGTTTGGTCAGCAAGGCTTCCCAGAGTGGGCCTCCTGTTCAGCGAGGGATCTTGGCGCGTTGGCCCATTCGGCCGGCGGCGCGGGCGCTCACCGGGTCCGGGTGGTCGGCTTGACGGGCTGCGCGGGCGGGACGGCCGCGGTCTCCAGCGCCGGTCGGCTGGGCGGGTGGCGCAGGATGACGCCGATGCCGTGGGCGGCCAGCTGGGCACCAGCAGCGCGTACGGCCTGGGCCTGCAGAGCGGTGTCGTCACCGGAGAGGACGAACGCCTCCTCGCGCGGGTCGTAGACGAAGCCGGCCTCGTGCAGAGCCTTGGCGGCCTGCGGGCTGTCCGGCTTGGCGGCCAGCATGCCGTCGCCGAACCAGGTCATCACCACGCGCTCCGGCTCCCGGACCGGCGCGGCAGCCGGCGGCCGGGGGTGGTCGGCGTTGTGCTGGACCTGGGCGACGGCCTTGTCGTACCGCGGCAGCAGGTCGGCGGCGATGTCGTCCGCCGCGCGGAAGGGGTCGTCGGGGACGGCGATGCCGTCCGGCTCGCGGACGCCACGGAACGCTTCCGGCTCGAAGCCGGGCGGGGCCATGGCGCCGACGAGGTACTCGTCTGGGTGGCCCGGGCGGCCCGTGACGTACAGGCGTGCGCCGTCGTCGCGGGTGAGGACGGCATCGTGTCCCAGGACGTGTTCGGCGATCGCGCCGGAGACCAGGTTCATGTCCCACACGTCCTCGGTGACCGGGAATTGCTCGGCGTACTCGGCGTGACGGTGGTAGGCACTGGTCCATCGGCCGGGCAGTTCGCCGGCGAGGACTTGGGCGAACGACTCAAGGTCGTGCGTAGCGATGGGGTCGGGCATGTTCTCCTCGGGGAGGCAAATGAGGGTCAGCGTCGGCGTCCGTCGGCTGTTGCGGCGGGCGCGGAGGAAACGCGGGGCGGTGGGGGTGGGCAGGCGCCTACCGCGGATGCCTCCGCTCGGCATCCGGGACAACGCCTTCGCAGTCGGTTCACCTGGGCGCTGCGCGTGGCGGTCGGCGAGGCCGTTGCGCAGGCCGCGCAGATCGGTAGGCGATGGTCAGCGGGAGCGGTGGGCACGGGCGGCTGGCATTGCCACCGGAATCTCAGAGGCGGCAGGCGGGCGCTGGGCGGCCTGATCCAGGCTGGCGGCGGTGGCCTGGAGGTCCTGCTGGAGGGCGAACAAGCGGCGGGCGGCCCACTCCAGGCGATGGCCCGCATCACTGGCGCGGCCGTTGTGATGGTTCGCCACTTGGTGCGCCGCCTGTTCGACGAGCCGCCGGACGTTCGCCAGCGGACCGTTGGCCTCCTCAGCGAGCCTGCGCAGCAGCGCCGCTTGCGCCGCGTCGGCGACCGCGGGCGAGTCCCGGCCGCTCTGCGGACCGTCCGCGCTGGCCCCTTCGGCACGGAGCCGGAGGTCGGAGTCGATGCGGTGGCATTCGGACAGAAGGAGCGTGTGCAGCGGACGTGGCTGGCGGGCCCGGGTGCCGTCCTCCCTGATGAGGTTGGCCAGGAGATGAAGGCGGCCAGGCTGGGGCTGGAGGGCGATCCAGCGGCACGCCTTGTCGTCTCCCGGCGGCGCGATGCCGGTGGTGCGGGCTAGCCGGTAGGCGATCTCCGACCATTCCGTCTTCGCCAGCACGCGGTCCCCGGGACGAAGGCGGACGGAGACATGGAACACGAACGGGTGCTCAACGCGGGCGACTTGAGCGGGCCGGCGGGCGGGGACGGCGAGGTGCTCCACCACGTCCTTGCTGGTCCAGCGCGGCTGACCGCCGTCGACGACAGGGAAGCTGGAGGAGTGGGCAAGGACCGTGTCGCCGGTCAGGTCCTGGTCCGCGGCGAGGGCGCGGCCGAAGGCTTCGGAGAGGGCCCCGGTGAAGGACCTGCATGACCCGTGTACGCGCGCGATCACCGCTGAGCCGGCGCGTGGGACGGCCGGGCCAGACGCCCCCAGTCGTCTGCCGCTGTGATCAAGGAGCGTTCGCGGACGAGGTCGGCGTGCACGGCCACATCGCCGGGCGGCAGCAGGTCCAGTGCCCGGTCAATGGCGTCCAGGGCCTTGCGGTAACTGCCCAGAGCGCGCAGGGCTGCGGCCTTGCGGAACAGCGCGATCGGGTCCGTACGTTCGGCGAAGGGCGGCCGGTCCAGCAGCTGGAGCATGCGTTCCTCGCGGCCGGGGAGGCGGTGTCCCAGCCACAGGCCGTGCAGCAGGACCTGCAGGGTCTTGGGGTGGTCGTCGGCTTCGGCCAGCACTGTGTCCATCAGCTCCACGCCGTCCGTGCGGGACTGGCCAAGGAGAGCGAAGGCCCACATGGCGCGGCTGTAGACGTCCAGGCGGCTCACGACCGACGGCGGCATGCGGTCGAACAACGCCTCGATGCTGGGGCAGCGGAAGTCGTAACGCAGGCCGGCAAGGTACAGATGCCGGTGCGCGCGGCCGGTGATCGGATCGGGTGCGGGTTGGGTGATCTGCTCCGGCCGCAGCATGAGCAGAACGCTGTCGCCCGTGGTGCGCGTCTTCCAGGCGACGTCGGCGCACACCTCGGCAGACTCCTGCCACGTCGCATCGATTTCACTCAGGAGACCGGCGACGGCATCCGGCCATGCGTCGCCGCAAGCGGCGGCCGTGACTGCGGCGGCACGCACGTGTTCGAGAACAACCGTGCGCTCGGAGGAGGCGGTGCTGGTCATCGGCCGCCCCGGGCGTTGTCGATGTGCACCAGCTGGTTGAGGGCGGTCACGGTGTACCACCCGCAGTCGACCACGTCGCTGGTGTGAGTGAACTTCGGCAGCAGCAGTTCTTCCAGGGCGCGCAGATGGATCAGGCAGTCGGGGCATCGGCGGGACAGGTGGACCATGTAGCGGGGGTGGGCGGTGATGTAGGTGCGCGGGCCGCCGTTGGGGTCGCGCAGCCGCCAGCCGTCCTCGTCGGTCGGGGTGTGCCAGGAGGGGGTGACGACCCTCATGGCGTCACCCCACAGTTCCCCGTCCGCGACGCCCTTGAGGATGACGACCTCGTCGCCGGGCGCGAAGTGGGCGTGGGTGATGCCGCGGTGGGCGGTGAGGGTGTCGCGGGACGGCGCCCAGATAGCGGGGATGTGCGGGGGGCGGGGCGCGGAGGCGTCAGGCACAGCAGGGGTCCTTCCACGGGCGGCACGGGGTGGCGGTGGGAGGATCAATGGTCCGGACGATCCCCGGTTTCGCTAACCGGGGATCATCGGGTATTAGGGCGCGCTTACCGGAACGGATTCTCCGTGCCACGGTCGTCGTCGCTGGCCGCGTCGAGGAGTTCGGGCAGATCAAGCGCCTCGGCGTCCCGCTGGTCGATCCACCATCCGGCGCGCGTGATGGTGCGGATCTTCTCCTCCAGCTCGGCCCAGTCCGCCTCGTCCCAGGTTCCTTCGGTCACGAGGGCGGTGTAGGCGGCGGTGACCAGCTGGTGGCGGGAGCGCTCGCCCCAGTCCAGGGCCTTGGCGGGGCCTCCGAGCGGCGGCATCTGGAACTGCTGGGCCCACGCGGCGGCGGCCTGCTGTTCCTCGGCGCGCTTGGCGGCGAGCCATTCCTCCTTGCTGGCGCTGTCGCCGTCCCGGGCTGCCTTCCAGCAGTCGGTGCAGTCCTTGCCGGCTAGCCAGCGGGCGAAGCCGGCGCGCTTGTCCGCCGGACGGTTCGACAGATCATGATCCACACTGTGCCCACAGGTGTGGGCAACGTTCCAGGTCTTACGGACAGTCATGTACGGATTTCCTTGGTGAGAGGGGTCAGGGACGGGCGGCGTGGGCTGGGACGCGTCGGTGCCGGCCGCGACGTCGGACCACGCCGGGGACACGGATGCGGCGGCGGGCGCCGACAAGCACGGCGAGGCAGGCGCCGGCGCCTGCCGCCGGGAGCGCCGAGCCGATGAAGGGGTGCGTGGCCAGGGCGCCGGCCAGGGCGGTTCCGGCGGCCTGGCCGACGCCGACCGAGGCGATCAACCAGGCGTACGCCTCGGTCGTGGTGCCGGACGGGGCGAGCTGGTCCACGGTCAGGAACGCGCTGGTGATCAGCGCGGTGAGGAACAGGCCCGGCAGCGCGGTGGAGACGGTCGCCGTGATCGGGCCGGGGCCGGTCATCAGCGGCACCCACCCGACCGCGAAGAGCACGGCGCTGACCGCGAGTTGGGCCGTCACAGTGCCGGGCCAGGACCGCCGAGCGTAGAGAAAGCCGCCGAGGAGGCTTCCCGTGGACAGGGCGGCGGGGATCAGCCCGGACAGCAGGTCCATCCTGTACCGGTCAGCCATGGCCACGGCCCATACGTTCATGGAGCCCAGCGCGAAGCCGACACCGGTCAGCGCGACGAAAAGCAGCAGCAGCCCGCGGTGCCGCAGGGGTCCCCATGCCCCGGATCCGGAAACGGGTGCGGGCAGCCAGTTCCTGGACGGCGACGCGGTCAGGACGACAGCCGCACCGAGCAGGCCAAGGAAGGCGGTAGCGGTCATCGCCGTGCCCGGGCCGGTGGCAGCGACGAGGGCTGCCACCAACGGGGGCCCGGCCACGTAGATCAACCCTTGGGTGCCGGTGTCCAGGGAAAGAGCGGCGCGCTGCCGTTCGCGGTCGGGCAACACCTGCGGCCACAAGGCCCGCAAGCCGGCTTCCAGCGGCGGAGTGCTCAGCCCGGCCAGCGTGACCAAGCCGAGTGCGACGCCGGACCGCGCGGCAGCGTTGACGTGGGGCAGCAGCAAGAGGCACACGGTGGTGGCGATCACTGCTGCTGAGGTGGCCAGGGTCTGGCCGCGTCGGTCGACCATCCGGCCAAGGAGCGGCTGCCCGACGGCGGACGCCAGACCGTACACCGCGCACAGCCCCCCGCCCAACGACAGCGACCCGCCCTGATCGGTGACCAGCAGGAGGATGGCGACGGGAGCCATGCCGTTGGGCAGCCGTCCGATCAGGGTGCCTAGCAGGAGTCGGGCGACGTGCGGGTGGGCCAGCACCGGGCGGGAGCCGGGCGGCGCGGTCGGGTGGTCGGGCGTGGTCGACAACGAGGTGCTTTCCGTGGTGGCGGGTGGCCGGGGACGACTCGGGGGTGGGTGCGGCAGGGAGACCGACATGTGCGGCTTAGAGCCGTCGGGTGAGGTCAGCGGCGGGGGCGCCTGCTGGCGGCCGGCGGCGAGGGCTGGGCCTTCATCGCCGTTCTGGTCCGGTACGCAGCTCGTGCTGACGCCGCGCCATCGGCCGAGCGGAGGCTCGGGTCGAGGTCGACCTCGTACCGGGCGGCGGTGAGCATGTCCGCGGCCCAGCTAGCGTGTTCGTTCTCCCAGCCCTCGCCCATGTCGAACGGGAGTCGGATCCACTGCCCGCGCAAGGAGGGCCTGGTCTCGAATCCGGCGTGCGCCAAGATGCGGGCCGCGAACCCGTCGACTGCGCCGTCGATTTCGACTTCGCCGCTGGGCTGGCGGGTGATGCGGATCGACTCGGTGGCCACGCTCACCTGCCCCGGCTGTGTCCGGCGGACGGGGTCATGCCGACCGTCGGTGCGTAGGTGGGCTGCGGGGGGATGGGACGGGCGCCGGGCGACGTGGTCAGGGCGGGGCCGCGCTGGGGCGAACGGGCGGCGGCTGCGTGAGCGATGCGGCTGCGTCGCTCGGTGTGCGCGTGGGCCGCGATCGGGTTGTGGGCCGGGCCGGGGGTGAGGGCGGGGTCGAGGGAGTAGTCGGCTTGAACGGCGTAGCCGTGCCGTCGCAGGTCGTGGACGGCCTGGCGGGTGCGTCGCATGCCGTCCTGGTCCGGGTTGGTCAGCCGGTACATGCCGGGCCGTTCGGGGACCGGCTCGAACTGCTCGCGGGTGAGGAACCAGTGGGCGAGCTGTTCCGGCATCGTGGCGGTGGCGGTGGCGACGAAGCCATGCTCGGGGTGGGTGCCGAAATGGAAGTGCTTGGACAGATGCGAAGCCTTTCTGTGCAAGGTCAGCGTCGGGCGGGTGCCGTGCTGGGCAGTGCCGGCCGAGCAGGCGGAAGCGCGAGACCGCCGTGGTCCCGCAGGGGAAGCGGACGTGGCGGGGAGGGAACGGCGGCGCGAGCCTGGCGCAGGAAGGCATCCCCGTCGGCGATCCAGGTCTCGATCACCGGACGGATCAGGGTGTTTCTGCGGGCTTTCGCCTCCGCCTTGGCCTGGTCCGAGTGCAACGTGAACGTGGGACCGGGCATCGTGAGGGAGCCCCATTCGGCGATGATGTCCGCGCCCTGGGCCACAGCTCCGTGGAGGCGTTCCAGCGTGGCGGCGTCCTCCGGCCAGGCGGTCTGCGCCGGGCGGCACGTCTCCAGCAGAGCCGGTGCGTGGATGAGGTAGTTGCGGAGCTTGTACCAGGCCAGGTCACCGAACTGCTCTTCCAGCTCCGGCAGATGACTCGGGTCCAAGACGGTGGCGTCGCTGTAGCGGCCGGACTCCTTCATCGCCATCAACGTCTCGTACTCCTCGCGGAGGCTGTTGAGTCCGTAAGTGACGGCCTCCAGACGCCGGGCGTGCAGCGCCTGGCGGTAGGCGGGCAGAAACTGGTCCGCGATGGCGCGAGCCGCCAGCTGCACGTCGCTGGGAACGGTGATGCTCACGGGCGCGATCGGCTCGTTGCTGTTGTCGTCGAAGCCTTCGGTGGCGAACGCGCCGACCAGATAGTCGTGTGGGTGTCCGGGCCGCTCGACGAGGAGCAGCTCGATTCCGGCGCCGTCGCTCAGGACTGCCGTATACGGCAGCCGCTCGTCCTCAACGGCGCGGATCAGTTCGCCGGCATCCCACAGCAGCGGAACAAGGTCGTGCTGCCACACCGGGTGGCTGTGGATTGCGACTTCGGCGTTCCAGTTGCCGGGCAGGTGCGCGGCGATCTCCTCGGCGACTTCGCCGAAGTAACGGCGGCTGCTGACGGTGACGGCGGCCTGGTGGCGGCGGGCGGTGCGCAGCAGAGTGCGGATGACATCGCGCGTCGCCTTCGCATCGCCGGTCGCGAGGGCGTACGCGCCGTCGTCGCGGCGCTGGAATCCGGCGAGCTGGAGCGCGGTCTGCGCCCATGGGTACTTCTCGCCGTGGGCGACGGCGACGATGCCAGCCGTATGGCTGTACGACAGGGTGATGTGCGCAGGGGAGTTCGGGGGCATGCAGGTCCTGTGGGGCGGGGCTCGGGAGACGAGGTGCCAGGCGCAGGCGTGGGGCCTACGCGGTTGCGGAGGCTGCGGCATCGCGCAGCGCGCGTGACGCGGAGCACAGGCTGGTGCCGAAGCGGTGCGCGAACTGGCGGACCTGAGCTTCGAGCGTGTCGTAGGAATCCTGGGCAGTCATCTGACCGGAATGCTTGCGGTACCGGTAGACCGGGACGGGCAGCAGGATCCCGGGGGCGAGGCAGGTGACGGCGAGGGCGCAGTAGTCCTCGCCCTGGATGAGACCGCCCATGGGCACCGCGCGCACCAGTTCGGTGCGGGCCAGGATCGTGGTGGGACCGAGCGGGATGGTGTCGGCCGGATCCTTCCAGTACGTCCACACGTCTCCGGCTTCGTGCTGGCCAGGCGGAGTCGGACAGCGCCACAGCGTCGTGGTCCCGTCCTCGTGGAGGTCCTCGCTGTAGCCTGCGCACCAGCCCATCCCGGTCTCCTCCAGCGTGTGCAGCCGCAGCGCCATGGCTCCGTCGGTGAACTCGTCATCGTCATCGGCCCAGTTGACGTACTCGGTGCGTACCTCGTTCAGGGCGAGGTTGCGGGCGCAGGTGGCGCCGACCGCGCGGGGCAGCACGAGGGTACGGACGCGAGGGTCGGCCGCGAGCGGCTCCGGAAGCCGGGCGGGGTCGGCGCCGTCGAGTGCGACGACCGCCTCCCACGGGACGCTCTGACGCTCGAGGCTGGCGTGCATGGCGGCGAGGTAGCCCAGGCGGTCAGGGCGGAGCTGGGTGGCGATGACGACGGTGACTTTGGGGCGGGCGTGCGGGGACAGGGAGTTCTCCAGGAACGGGGGGAAGCGGGGAGGCTGAGTGGCGCTAGCGGCGGGTGGAGAGCCGTACGACGGTGGTGGTCACGGTGACCGGCTTGGCGGGCGGCTGGGTTGCTCGGGGCGGTGCGGTGGCCGGGATCGGGTGGCCGGGCTTCCACAGCACGCCGGTGTCGCTGAACCGGGCGCGGGGGTCGGTGTTCCAGTCCACGACCGGGCCCCTGGTGTGGTTCCGGCAGCTGATGACCTCGACGCCGTGCGGGTGCAGCACGTAGCCCCAGTCCAGGCCGCCGGTGGTGGCCTGCGTGATGAGTTCGCGCTCAGCGGGTGTGCCGTCGGAGTTGATGACGTAGCTGTACTTGCGGCTGGGGAATTCGCTGCCGCCGGTCAGGGCTTGGCGCAGATCGGTGGGGGCGCCGTCGAGCAGGTCCGTGCCCAGCTCGGACCAGCCGTAGTCCACGTCGTCGACGAGGTGCTGGGACATGGCCTCGACGTCTTTAGCGAAGCGGTGCTGGTAGGCGGCGAGCAGCAGGGGCAAGCGCCCGCTGGGGTAGCCGTCGAAGTGGACGTACATGCCGGCGTAGCCGGTCTTGGAGGGGCGGGCGATGAAGGAGCGCGTGGACAGGTGGCCTCCAAAAGGGAGTTGGGAAGGTCAGCGGTGGTGCGCGCGTGCGGTCTTCGGCGGCGCGGGCGGGAGGCCGGTGCGCGCGGCTGGTGCGGCGTGGCGCAGATTCGTGCCGATTCCCTGGGCCGCGAGCTGGCGGGCCACGGCCTGGACGCGCAGGGCGCGGTCGACTTCGCTGTACGCGGTGGGTAGGACGAAGGCGGCCTGGTGGGGGAGGTACTGGAAGCCGTGGGTGTACAGCGTGGTACGGGCCTCGGGCGGCACACTCCCGTACGGCGCCCCGAGCGCCCCGTCGTCGTACCACGTCAACGTGACGACCTTGGACACCTGCGGCGGGGCTTTCCGGTGCGGAGGCTCAGGCTGGTCCTCGACGTTGCGGTGCACGCAGTGCAGGGCGTGCTGGTAGCGGGGCAGTAGCCGTCGGGTGATCTGGGCGGCAGCGCGCACGGGATCGTTGGGGACAGCGATGCCCTTGGGATCCTTGACGCCGACGAAGTGGTGGGGCTTGATCTCGTCGCCGTCCGGCTCGAGCGGGGCGACGACGAACTGGCCGGGGCGCAGCGGCCGGTCGGCCACGTAGAGCAGTTGGTCGTCGGGTCCGTGGAGGACGGCGTCGTGGCCGAGCACGTACTGGCTGACGATGTAGTCGACGTGGCCGGTATCCCAGAGCCGCTCGACGGTGGAGAACTGGTCTTTGTAGTCGGTGTGGCGGTGGTACTCGCTGGTCCAGGCGCCGGGGAGGCGGGCTGCCAGGCCGGTGGCGAAGGCGGACAGGTCAGTGCGGGATGGGGGCATGGGTTCCCAGGTGAGGGCGGCAGTATCGGCGCAGGTGGCGGCGTGTTCGGCGGCATTTGGGAGGCAGTGCGCGCGGGCAGCTGGTTGCAGGCTTAAAACGGGGGCCGGAGGGCGCGGCTGGTACGTGGCGGACCCGGCGGGATGCCCGGGATACGGCCATGGACGGGCGTTGACCGGAGACGTGGCGAGGCCGGCGCGGACTCGGCCGACGTCGGCTCTTGGCCGTGCGGCCGAGGAGCGCTGTCCGGGTGCTCCCAGCTGAACTCGTACTCGTCGTACGAGTCGATCAGGCCCATCTCCAGCTTTGCTTCGCGGTCAGCGACTTGGCCAGCAGCTCGTCCTCTTCTTCTTGGCACTGGCGCCATTCGGCCCATTCCGCGTCCGTCAAGTTCGGGGGGCGCTGCACGTGGTGGTTCTCCTCGGTCAGGCAGGGCGGGGCGGTGATGGGCGCGGTTTCGCACGAGCGTTTCGGGACTGGCGGGAGAATCAGTGCATCCGGGCGTCGGTGTCGAAGAGCCGGCTCTCATGCGGGTGGAGGAGATGCTGGACGATGAAAGATCGCCCGGCGACCTTCCACAGGCCACGGCCCCGGTTGAGGTGCGCGATGGCTTCGGTCTCCACGGAGGTCAGGCCGAGCAGGGCGGCTGCGGCGTGGAGTTGGTCGGTCTCCTGCCGGTAGACGATGCGGGTGGAGCAGTCGGCGAGCAGGCCCTCGGCGAGGGCGCGTCCGCGGGATCCGGCGTCTCCGGCGGTGAGCAGGTCGGACAGGCGGTGGATGACCATCAGGTTGGCGATGCCCAGGCCGCGGGAGAGTTTCCACTGGGACTGCATGCGCTGCAGGAGACCGGGGTGGCGCATCAGACGCCAAGCTTCGTCGTAGACGATCCATCGCCTGCCGCCGCGGGGGTCGGTGAGGGCGGATTCCATCCAGGCGGAGGCGCAGGTCATGGCCAGGACGAGCGCGGTGTCGTCGCCGGAGCCGCCCAGGCGGGAGAGGTCGATGGTCAGCATCGGTGAGTTCGGGTCGAACCGCACGGTGGACGGCGCGTCGAACATGCCGGCGAGGTCGCCGTGGACCATGCGGCGCAGGGCGTGGGCGAGGTCGCGGGCGGCGTCACCGAGGTGGCCGGACATGGCGCCGCCGGCCGTGTCGAGGGCGGCGGGGTTGTTGAGGGTGGCGGCGATGTCGCCGAGCAGCGGGGTGCGGCCGGTGGCGGTGGCGTGGGTGACGACGGCGTCGAGGGCGACGTCGAGCGCGGTGTGCTCCATCGGCATCAGGTCCCGTCCGAGGACGGTACGGGCCAGGGAGCCGAGCAGGAGCAGGCGGCGTTTGCGGATCTCGCCCACCCAGTCGGCCTCGGAGACGCTGTTGGGGCGGGGTGCGGCGTCCAGGGGGTTGAGCTTGCCGGGCAGGCCGGGCCCGAGGGCGATGGAGGTGCCGCCGAGGGCGTTGGCCACGGGCGTCCACTCGCCCTTGGGGTCGCACGGGACGTAGACCCGGTAGCCGAAGGCGACGCTGCGCAGGGCGAAGGACTTGGCGAGGGCGGACTTGCCCTGTCCGATGACGCCAGCGAGCAGGACGTTGGGGTTGGTGAACCCTTCGACCTTGCCGTAGAGGGCGAAGGGGTCGAAGCAGAAGGAGGCTTCGGCGTGGACGTCGCGGCCGATGTAGATGCCCTCGGCGCCGAGGCCGCCTTCGGCGAGGAAGGGGTATGCCCCGGAGGCGGTGGCCGTGGTCATGCGGTGGGCGGGCAGCTTGAGCTTGTTGCCCCGGGCGGAGGCCGGCCCCGGGCGCCCGCTGGGCGGATAGCGGGGAGCGGGTGCTTCCTGCTCGGCGGGCTCCTGCCCGTTCGGGTGGGCGGCGGCTTCGGCGCGGGCCTTTGCGGCGGCTTCGGCGAGCTGGCGGCGGGCGGCCTTGCGGGCGGCACGGTCGGTGCCGTGCGGGGTGAAAAGGGGAGAGGCCGAGGCGCGACGGGCGCGGCGGGCGGGCCGGTGGGTCATCGGTGGTGCTCGATTCCGCGGAAGCTCACGAGGCGCAGCTGGTGGTGTGGCCGGGGAGCGGGGTGTTGAGGTCGGTGGGTGTGGTCTTGCGGCGGATGGCGTGGCCGGCGGCGAGGTGGCGCTGGCAGATCGTCAGCACCGGCGGTCCTTCCGGCAGCCGCTCGGGCTGGCACTCGGCATCAGCGGTGCCGTTGGGCGCCGGTGGTAGCAGGTGGAAGGCGTCATGCACGGCGGCGGTGGCCTGCCACAGCCGGGCATGGGCCGTGGCGAGGTGCCGTCCTGCGGCCGGGTGCGGGGGCCGGGTGGTCTCGGCGAGGTAGTCGAGCAGCTGGTGCAGCGCGGTGAGGTGCGCGTGCAGCACGTCGAGCTGGACGCGGTCGGCCGAGCCCGGTGCCGTCGCGCTGAGCAAGCGGCCGTGGTGGCGGATACCGGCCGTGGCGGCCCGTAGGTAAGGGTGCGCATCGGGGGAGGAGAGGGGTGTCAAGAGAGCAGGATCCTTCCTGCCGGGCAAGGCAGGTGTGGGTTACAGCGCGGTGCGGGCCAGGGGCAGGGCGCCGAGGGTGAGGGCATCGGGCTGCTGGAAGTTGAGTCGACGCAGGTCGACTTGGGCGGTGACGGCGGCGGTTTCGATCTGCGCGCAGGCAGCGTCCAAGAGGGCGTCGGTCTCGGCGGAGACGGTGAGCAGGCCGGTGAGGGCGACGTCGGCGTGGCCGGCGATGAGCTGGCGTTCGCGGACCTTGACGTCGGCGTACTCGATGGAGTCGGCCTCGTTGTCGACCTGGCCGCGGCGGGCACGCTCGTTGGCGTCGGCGATGATGGCCGCCTTCTTCCGCTGCACATCCCGCAACGCCGACTCCAGACCCTGGGGGACGTATATAAGGGAGAGGCTGCGGCGGACGCCGGCGGTGAACATCAGCCCGTGCAAAAAGCCCGGCGAGGTTTCGGTACGGGGCCAGTCCTCGATCCAGTAGGTGGCGTGGCGGGCGGAGTCGGTGATCACCCGGTCGTACTCCTCGACCTGGACCACGGGACCGGCGGCGGCCGGGTCGGCTTCGGCCCGCCCGGATTCCGACCACTGCTGCAGACCGGAGAGGGACTTGGGGTCGTAGGCGGTGCGGACGACGGCGGCGATCTCCCGCGCGGTGAGCCAGCCGGTCACCATCAGCCCGGCGCTCCGGGCGGCCTGCGCGACGGAGGCGGTGGTCTGCTCCATCACCGTGAAAGCCCCGGGAAGCCCACCGCCGGCCTGGCTGATGAGCCGCTTGGCGGCCTTCATGTCCAAGGAGATCGCCAGGTACGCCTCGTGCGGGGCGGCGGCCGGACCTGCGGAGGCGACGAGCTCGGAGTAGACCTGCCCGGCCACCGGGGTCTCGGGGCGGCCCTGCTGGGCCCAGTGCCGGGCGAGGGTGTCGCCGGAGTCAGGGACGGTGCGTTCCAGGACCTGCACGGTGGCGACGTGGCCGGTGCGGGCGATGCCCGCGAGGGCGCGACCCCAGGACGCGACGTTGTGGTTCTGGGTGGCGGGGTCCAGCAGAGCGAAGGCCCGGGAGGAGACGCGGGCGACGGCGGTCAGGGTCTGGTGGTGCGGGTCATGCACCGCGGCGGCGCCGTTCGCCGAGTCGCCGGGGGTGACCACCCGCAGCGAGGCGGTGGTGCCGGGCAGGTGCAGCAGGCCGTCCTGGCGAGGGCGGGAGACCGGACGGGCCAGCCACAGCGTCTGGCCGGTACGCCGCCGGTGGGCGTAGCGCGTGACGATCGGGGCCCAGTCGATCAGGGAGCGGCCGTGCCGGCGGATCGCGACCAGGGCCGCGCTCGCCGCCCACAGCGGGGCCAGGACGATCGCGCCGACCAGCCCGGTGCTCACCACGGTGACCAGGAGCAGGGCCAGGGTTGAGGAGACGAGGACGAGCTGGGGCAGGGAGAGGCCGAGCAGGATGCCGCGCCGGGATCGGTGGGGGAATTTGACCGTGAGGGGGGTGACGGTGAGGTCAGACATGGGCTGTTCCGGGAAGAGTGCGGCGGGCGGGGCCGGGGGCGGGACGCAACCGTGCGGTGGCTGGGGCGTCCCGCCCCCGGCGATGAGAGGGGCGGGGGATCAGATGCCGGTGGGCGGCGGCGTCGGGGTGGCGGGTCCGTTCGCCGCGTTACCCGTGGTCGGCGCGGGCGGGGCGCCTTGCGGCGGGGGCGTCGCACCGGTCGGCGGGGCGGACATCCATCCGCCGCCCTGTCCGGATGCTGCGGATCCCGGTCCGCCGTTGCCGCCTCCGCCCTGGCCGCCGGGACCGCCGCCGAACTGGCCGCTGGTGTCATCGGTCGGTCGGGTCGGCGGGGGCTGGACGGCCTTCTCCAGGCCGCTCTTGGCTCCGCCGCCGGAGGAGCCGCCGTTTCCGCCCTGGCTGCCGCTCTGCCCACCGCTGCTGGTGGGGGCGATGTCGCCTGGGAAGCCGCCGGGGATGGCATCGGGGCCCTGGGGAGCTGCGCCGCCGGCGGCACCTGCTCCAGCGGCGGCGCCGCCGGTTCCGGCTGCTGCGGCGGCCTGGGCGCCCTTGCGGGCGGCGCGTTCGGCGTGCTGCTTGGCGATCTGGGCACCAGCGCCGCCGGCCCGGTGGATCTCCTCGCCGCCGCTCCCTTCCGCTGCCCAGTGGACGAACTTGAAGGTGGCGTAGGGGCAGAGCAGGACCAGGACCATGATGACGATGCCGGACATGACGTCGGCGAGCGCGCCGAGGCCGTCCTTGGGGTCGGACTTGCCCATGGCGGAGATCCCCAGGAGGAAGACCACGGTCATCAGCAGCTTGCTGCACACGAGCGTGGCGGTGGCTTCGATCCAGCCCCGCCGCCAGCGGCGGGCGACTTCCCAGCCGCCGCCTGCTCCGGCGAACACGGCGAGGGTGACCATGACGAGGATGCCGACCTTGCGGACCATCATCACGCACCAGTACAGGAAGGCGCCGATCGCGGCGCCGATGCCGCAAAAGGCGCACACCAGCCAGCCCAGCGGGCCGAGGGCGCCGAGCTGGGAGACCTTGACCATGCGCCGCACCGCGTCGGAGAGCGAGGATTCCGCGGCCTTGAACAGCCCGTCGGACAGCGCGTCGACGACTTCGATGGCCACGGTGGTGGCGGCGATAGCGGAGAAGGCGAACAAGACGCCGCTCATCGTGCCGGTGAAGGCTTGGCCGAGGGCTTGGCCGTCGCGTTTGACCGCGGCCCGGATGAGCTGGGCACAGAAGGTGGCGACCAGCAGCACGAGGCCGATCGGCAAGATCAGCTCGTAGTTGCTGCGGAACCAGCCGGCGCCCAGGTCCACGTTGGTCGTCTTGTTGACGGCCTCGGCGGCGAGGTCGGCCGCGGCGGCGGCCAGTTGGCCGGTGGATTTGGCGATCCAGTTGCCGATGCCTTCGGTGATCGCCTTGCCCGGGTCGGACACGAAGTCGATGGCGTCGGCCGCGGCGCAGAGTTTGCCCGCGACGGGTATGGAACAGAAGTCCACGGAAAGGTTTCCTCCTTTCTTCGGTCAGTGGCTCGTCACGGGGCGACGCTGGGGGCGATGGAGACCAGGGAGCAGTCCTGGGAGGGGCGGCACTGCACGGCGAGGGTGACCGAGCGGTCCTCGGCCCCGCCGCCGCCCTTTTTCCAGCTGATCTGCTGCTTGCCGGTGACGGTGATGGCGTAGATGTACGCCTCGGTGATCGCGGAGGGGTTGTCGGCCAGGGCCTGCTTGAATGCCGACGGGTAGTGGACGTCGGTGACCGTCGTGGTGGCGTACTGGGCGTTGTCGGCCATGCGCGACCACAGCACCGGGTCGGGGACCTGGGCGGAGATGGAGGACCAGTCGGTGTACTTGGTCTCCTTGGTCATCCACGCGTTCATGCCGGCCAGTTGCTGGTCGCGACTGGTGGTGCGGGTGTCGTAGGACCACAACATCACCGCGGCGGCTTTGGCGTAGGCCAGTGGGTCGGCCAGGTGCGGGGGCCTGGGCACCGAGCCCGACCCGGGTGCGGGCTTCGGTGGGGCCTCCGGCGAGGAGGGGCTGCTCGCGGCGGACGAGGTGCTGTCATCGTGGTGCTGGTCACCGCTGCTGGTGGCCCATGCGGTGATGCCGGCGACGGCGAGCAGGACGGTCAGCACGAGCGCGCCGACAAGGATGCGGCCCTTGGTCGACCAGGTGGCGCCGTAGCCGGAGAGGGACGAGGGGAAGCGCGGCATCAGTGGACCTGCGACCCCAGCGCGGAGAAGAAGGCGACGATGCCGTTGGCCGCGCCCAGGCCGAGGGCGGCGCCGGCTGCGACGACGGCGCCCTTCTTGCCGTTGGCTTCGGCCTGGTGGCCGCCGGTGTGGTGGCCCCAGGCCCACACGCCGAGCGAGACGGCCAGCGCGCCGACCACGGCCACGATGCCGAAGAGGTTGATCGAGCTGACCACGTTCTTCAGCACCGACAGGCCGGGCAGGCCGCCCTCCTTGGGCGTGACGCCTGGGTCGTAGGCGAGGGTGATGACGCGGTCTGCGAGAGACATGGGTATGGCGGAACTCCTTGCAGACGCGGGCAGGTTGCAGCCCACGGTGTGAGGGGAGAAGAAGGGGGACGGCGGCGTTCGGGGAGGCGTCCGGGCGCCGGTCAGACCGCCGGTCACCGGCGGAGGGTGGGTCAGACGACCCGGCGAGCGGCGAGGATGTCCCAGTCCTTGATCGGCTCGATCCGGACGGGCTTGGTGGTGCGCGGCGCGTTGATCACCAGACCCGCACCCATGTACATGCCGACGTGTTCGGGGACGGCGGCGGTGCCGCGGGTGAACAGCAGGTCACCCGGCTGCAGTTCCCTGGGGGAGACGGGCTTTCCCTCGTTGACCTGGGTGTAGGTGGTGCGGGTGAGCTGGATACCGGCGTGGGCGTACGCCTGCTGCATCAGCGAGCTGCAGTCGCACCGGCCCATCGGGTCGGGGCCGTGCGGGGCGGTGCACTCGCCGCCCCACTGGTACAGCGTCCCGAGCTGGTGCATCGCCCACTCGATGGCCTTGCGGGCCTTGGGGTTGGCGTCCTTGGGGATCGCGTAGCCCTTGGGGACGGTGCCTTCCGGGATCGGCCCGTAGCTTGATCCGTCGTCGCCGGGCTTGCAGCCGCCCGGGTTCTGGGCGGGAGTGTCTTTGCCCTTGTCCTTGGTGTCCTTGCTGGTGGTGGTGTCCTTGCCGCCGCCGGGCAGGGTCTTGACGATGGCCTGCTGCAGGGCGCGGGCGAGTGGTTCCCACTGTGCGTAGGCGTTGGGGAAGCCGGATGCCTGGACGGCCTGGGCGGCCTGGGTGACGGTCATCTGCTGCCAGCCGTGCACCTCAAGCAGGGCCTTGTAGAAGCGGGTTGAAGCGTAGACCGGGTCGCGGATCTGCTCGGGTGTGCCCCAGCCCGCGCTGGGGCGCTGCTGGAACAATCCGAGGGAGTCGAGGTCTCCGTAGTTGAGGTTGCGGATCCGGGATTCCTGCATGGCGGTGGCGAGCGCGACGATCTGTCCGCGTTCGGGGACCTTCAGGGAGATGCCGGTGGCCACGATCGTCTTCGCGTTCGGGATCTGTTCGGCGGGCAGGTCCAGGCCCTCGACGTGGACGTCCTTGCTGGAGTTCTTGCCGCCGAGGATGGAGGCGACCTGCTTGGCGACGGCATCGGTGTTGATGTCCGCGCCGGTGGTGCAGTCCGCGAACTTCGCGTGAGCGCCGCCGGATCCGGCCGCGGCGGTTGCCGCGGCGCCGGCGAGAAGGAGGGGGGAGAGGCAGACGACGCCGAGGACGGCGGCTATGCCCTTCAACCCGCTCCGCCTCCCGGCAGCCGCTCGTGACGCGGTGGCCGGATTTCAGGCAGGGGAGGGTAGGGGTGGGTCACTGCGGTGTCCTTCGAAGTGAGCCCTAGCCGCGCATGTGCGGAAGGTGGAAAGGGTGCGGCGGCCAGGGTGGTGGGTGAATCGGGGCCGGCGGGCGGGGCGCGAGTGGCAGCTCGTGCCTTGAGCCGGACTGGCAGGTCAGGTGGACCGGGACAGGGCGAACCTCCGTAAAGGCATGGGAGAGGGAAGGAGCCAGCAGCGGTGTGCGCCGGGCGGTTCCAAAACAGTAAGCGGCGATCCCCGGTTGACGAAATAGTCGGTGATCAAGGCTTGATTCCAGGGTTTTTGCCGGGCGATACGGCTCAACCGGGGATCGTGACCTACAGTTTTGACTCCCTCCCCCTCGCGCCCCGCCTCTTCGGCTTGCGGGCCTTTGTCCTGCCCGCATTCAGCCACCGGGATCACGCGCGGGCCGGAGCGGCTCTCCCTCTCATCTCCTGACCCGGATTGGGGTTTCCCCTTTGCCTTTTTCTCTGCACCAGGGCGACGCGCTGAGCGTTCTGTCCGGCCTGCCGGACAACTGTGTCGACTCCGTCATCACCGACCCGCCCTACAACTCCGGCGGCCGGACGGCGAAGGAGCGCACGAGTCGCTCGGCCCGCCAGAAGTACGTCTCCGCCGATGCCCGGCACGCACTGCCGGACTTCGTGGGCGAGAACATGGACCAGCGCTCCTACACCCTCTGGCTCACCCAGATCATGACCGAGGCGCACCGCCTCACCAAGACCGGCGGGACAGCGCTGCTGTTCACCGACTGGCGTCAGCTGCCGGCCACCACCGACGCCTTCCAGGCAGCCGGGTGGCTGTGGCTCGGCATCCTGACCTGGCACAAGCCCCAGGCCAGGCCGCAGAAGGGCAAGTTCCGCCAGGACTGCGAGTACATCGTTTGGGGCGCCAAGGGCAAGATCGACGCATCCCGCAATCCCGTGTACCTGCCGGGCCTGTACAGCGCTTCGCAGCCCTCGGGGAAGAACCGCCAACACATCACGCAGAAGCCGGTGGAGGTGATGCGTGAGCTGGTGCAGATCGCTCCGCCGGGCGGCACCGTCTTGGACTTCTGCGCCGGCTCCGGCTCGACGGGCGTTGCTGCCCTGCTGGAGGGGCGGGACTTCATCGGCGTGGAGAAGACCCAGCACTACGCCGAGGTAGCCGCCGACCGGCTCACCGAGACCCTGCGCCACACCCTCACGCAGGACGACGTCACGCTCTCCGCCTGACCCGCTGTCCGGCGTACGGCATCTGAGGCCGTGTTCTGTGCTGTGCGCCGGGCTTTATAGCAGGCAATCCCCGGTTAGCGAAACCGGGGATTTTCTGGATGGTTGTAGCCGCATCTCATAACCCACGGCTGCGGCTGCAAGGAGACCTATTCGTGCCTGAATCCGTCGACCCCCGCGACGAGGGGGAATTGGAGCCCGTCCGCCTTCCGGACTCCAACCTGGAAAGCATTGAGGCCAGCGTCCGCAAGCTGATGGAGCAGTCGGCCGAGCAGGCACGGCAGCTCGACCACCTGGCCGCCGCGCCCGCCCCGTCCCCCTCGCCGTTCGCCGCCTTCGGTATGCCGGGCCTGCCCGGCATACCGCCGCTGCCCACCGCTCCGCCGGAACCGCGCCCGATCCTGGAGCTGGAGGGCGAGGAATACGACAACGAGCTGGACGCCCTCTCCGACTGGGTGGATGACTTCCTGATGCCCACGTATGGCGCCGAGGTGACCACCGCCTCTCCGTGGTGCCAGCAGTGGCAGGAGCACGACGACGTCGTGGCCTGGCTGCACGCTCTGTGGATGGCCTACCAGCAGCACAAGGACCCTGAAGCCGGCCCCTCCGGCCCCTTCGTGTGGCACCGCGACTTCCTTACCCACGCCATGACCACCGTCCGCGCGCCGGGGGGACCGCTGTCGGCGTGCACGACCGACCCCGACCGGCCCGCCCACCGCCTGCTGCCTGGCCCGAAGCCCTCTCTCCGTTCGGCACGCGCCGACTCCGAGGAACCGGAGGACAACACCGGCGCGGCCGAGGTCGGCTCATGACCGGCCGGCCGGCCTTCGGCCTGAGCTTCGACCCCCGCGCCCTGACTGACCTGCTCCAGGCCCCCAGCGACATCCGCGACCTCGCCCTCGCCCAGCTCCAGGACGTCGTCAACGCCGAGCTGTTCGGCGGCAGACTGGCCGGCGACCTGGAGGGCTACCGCAAGGTCTATGTCGACTCGCGCAACGCCTGGCGCATCGTCTACGCCCAGCGCCCCGCCCCCGCCGGCTCAGCCCACCGCACGGAGATCCACGTCGTCGCTGTGCGGCAGCGCGCCGGATACGACGTTTACGACACCGCCCGGGCCCGCCTGGGCATCACCCGGCGCCCCATGAGCACGCGTACCCACGCCGCCCGTGCCCGCTCCCCGCAGTTGGGCACTCATCGGCCGCAGCCGAAACCGGGCCCGCCGTACGCAATGCCCGGCTTGCCTCAACCCGCAATCGTCCCGCCCCTGTCGAAAGGCCCCGTCCGTTGACGACGACGTCCCCCATCCTCCTCGAATCCCTTGTCACCCGCCTGTTGGAGGCCGAACCGGTCCAGGAAATCCCGCACCACCGACGGCTGCTGGACACCTTCATCGAGATCCAGCAGCTCGACCAGCAGATCCTCGACTTCGTCGACACCGACACCCCCACCGGAGCCTGCCCCTTCGGTGACCTGGTGGAGTTCACCCACCTTCTCCTCGCCCGCGTGGACGCCGGCGACGAACTCCGCCAGCTGCTGTCCTCGCCCTGCTGCTCCGCCGCCACCACGGCGGACGGCGCTCATGCGGCCGGCACCGACGCACCGGATCCGACCCAGCCGGAGCCGTCGGACAGCATCGTGCACGCGTGCCTGAACGTTTTCGCCGACCTCGGCGACCCCGACGCCATGGCCTCCACTGACCTCGTCGCCGAGCTGCGGCGCCTTCCCGGAGTCGCCGAAGGCCGCTGGCACTACGCCGAGCTCACCCAGGCGCGCCTGGCCAAGCTCCTGGCCCGTTACGAGGTCTCCACCCGCGACATCACCCTCCCGGACGGGCGCCGCCGCAAGTCCTACCAACGCACCGCCCTCCGGGCCGCCCTGCGAGACCGCCTCTGCTGAGCCACCCCGCCGTTCACCTCACGCGTCCGGCGCGGGCGGCGGACTGGCACCTGATCGACGCCCTGCACCGGCAGTGCTCCCCGGAGAACCTCCTGCGCCGCTGGGGCCGCACCCTCATCACCCGCCGCCATGTCGAACGCCTGCTGGAGCACAGCACCTGCTGGATCAGCCTCGACAGCTCCGGCTGCCCCCTCGCCCTGACCTCCGCCGGGTGGCTCAGCCACGAAGCCGGCGTCGTCGACCTCGCACTCCAGGTCGTCGACGCTCACCAGCGCCGCGGCATCGGCACCGCCCTGGCCCGGCACGTCGCCGATCACGCTCGCATCCGCGGCGCTCACACCCTGCCGGTGCACACCAACGCGGCCAACACCCCGATGCTCCGCCTCCTGCGCCGCCTCGGCCCCTTCCGGCACGTACGGGACGGCACCCGCATCGACGTCCGCGTCGCGCTGAGCACCGCACCGTGACACCACTCCAAGGAACATCTGCACTTCATGTCCACCACCCGCGCGCCGACGCTTGCCACCAAGGCACGGACGGCGCTTGACCACCGCATCGAGGCCGCCACGGGCCTCAGCGTCGACCAGCTGTGGGAGCACCGCGACCGCGGTCTCCTCGATGCGCCTCGCGCCCGCCTGGTCGACGCCCACCGCAACCTCGCCCAGGCCGAGACGTCCGTGACCTTCTACCGCGTCCTGCTGAACCGCCTGACCTCCGGCGAATTCCCTGTCGACAAGGCACTCTTCGCCCGCATCGACCGCACCGTCGACCAGTTGGAGGCTTCCGCCGGCACCCGCGACGAACACGAACGGTCGGTTCTGGCCGCCTTGGAGCCCATCGAGACGGCTGCATGTACGCAAGTCCCAGCGGAACTACGGGAGATGGCACCAGCGGACGTCGCCGCTCTGCTGGCCATCGCCCAAGGCGCCAAGCTGCACGAACACCTCCTCACCCAGCGGTTGTCGGTCGTCACCGCCACCGGAACCCGCGTCGCCTACAGCCGCTTCCAGCGCCTGGAAGAGTCCGGCCTCGTCCAGCGGGACACCTCCCACCCCGTGCACGCCGGGCAACCGGTCACCCTCACCGATGCCGGCCGCACCGCGCTGTCCGGATCCCGCCACGCCAACCCGCCGGCCGCGCCCGCTCACCGGACCGGCGCCTGGCCGCCGACCGCCGCCGCCCGCGGCACCACTGGCGCCGCCCGCCGCCACTGACCCGAAAGCTCTTATGCCGCACGACGAACCCGACTTCCTGCACCTCGACGGCTACGAAGCCGAGACCCCGCAGGTCGAGGAGCAGTTCTGGCAGCACATCGAAGGCGAGCAGGACATGCTCACCGTGCTGGCCGAACACCACACCGACGACGCCCGGAACAGCTTCTACGTCCTCCACAACGGCGCCGTCACCTGGGGCATCCCGGGCGAGCCACAGATCGTCGCCCTGCACCTGCAACGCGACCCCGAGGCACGTACGTTCCGCTTCGAGCACGCCGAACTGCCGTTGCCGGCGATGGCCCAGTCCTGGCTGATCGCCCGAGGCTGCCCGAAGGAGACCATCCGTCTCCCGGACGGCATGGGCACGCGGCCGGCCGACGAGGCCACCCGTGCCCTGCAGGAGCGGTTGATGACCGACGGCGATCACTTCGCCCTGCTGACCAGCTACACCGACGACACCTCGGCCCGGCCGGAGACGGTGGTGCTCCTGCGGGCCCTCGACGAGCGGTCACCGCTGCCCTTCCGGGTCCTGCTGGAGGAAGCGGACTTGGACGCGGGAACGCACACGCTGCGCGAAGGGGGATTCGCCACCTTTGAGACCGCCACCGAGTGGTGGGAGAACCACTTCGCCGGCGACGCCGCCGCTCTGCCGATCGCTCCACCGCCCGTGCGCAGCCCCGTGCCCACGGTGCCCGCGCGGCCTGCGCCGACTGCACCACCGCGCGGCAGAGGCCGGTGACGATGTGGTCCGCGCTCACACGGCGGCTGCCGTAGGAAGCGTCATCCCCCGCGTGGGCCGGAAACATAGCAGGCAATCCCCGGTTAGCGAAACCGGGGATTCTCCGGACCCTTGTATTCACCCCGCACGGCATCGCCTCGGGGTTCATCTCCGTATTCCCTCATCTGGCTGGAAGTCAATTCCTCATGCGCTCTTCCCGAATGACTGTCTGCGCCGCCGTACTCGGCGCACTGTCCATGCCGCTCGTCGCCGCCACCACGGCCAGCGCAGCCCCCGCCGCCGCACCGATTGCCGCGGCTGTTGACTGCCACCGGGCCGGACCCTGGGTGATCGGCACCAACGCCGTCACCATTCGCTCCAAGGCGACGACGAAGTCCACCGCCGTCGGCGTCCTGTACCGGAGCCACAAGTTCACCGTCCACAAGAGCAGCGGGAACTGGCACTACATCACCGACCGGACCACGGGCGTTACGGGCTGGGTGTCCGGCACCTACGTCTACCGAGACGTCTACATGTGTTTGGACTAAGCCCCCGCCCGTAGCCGTATTGGCTGCCGGGGAGGGAATTCCACTGAGGCAGACCAGACCCATTCCATTGCCGGAAAACTCACCGTGAGGAGCTGGCTGTGCCCGACGACGACGTGATGGGCATCATCACCCAGCAGATCGAGGCCCGATTCCAGATGAACCTGCCCGAGCTGGGCCAGGTTGTTGCGGCAGCCCCCAACGCCAACCAGCAGGCGACAGAAGTCATCCACTGGTACGGCCTGTTGGCGGAGTCCCAGGCGGCGGTGGAACGCGCCGAAGACGACCTCGTCGCCGTTCTCGTCCAAGATCCTGTACCGCTCGACGACCCGGCGATGGATCTCGCCCACCGGTTGAACGCGGCCGTCACAGCCCGGGACGGCCGCGCCATGGTCGTGCGCTTCCTCCTCGACCCGGCCGCCCCGGGCAAGCAGGGGCCCGGTACCTGGCGCGGCGTCACCACGGCCGCAGCCCGGAGACCGGCCCTGCAGACCACTGCGCCGACACGTCCGGCCACCGCGGCCGTCCCGGTCCGGGGAGCGGCACGATGAGCGTGACCACCAAGCCCAGCAGCCAGGACCGGCGGCTCGAAGAAACCTTCGGCGCCGCCATCGGCGAGTTGTACGCGACAGCGACGACCGAGGAGGCGTCGGCGGCGTTGCGGCGCGCGCTGGAGCTGCGCAGCTTCCTGGCCCTCGCGGAGGAACAGGTCGCCCGGGTTCGCGACCGTGTCCACCGAGCGACCGACCCCGGCCGTGACATGGGTGAGCTGTCGGCCGACGACCTGCGGATGGATGCCCAGTGGATGGAAGCGGCGCTGGACGCCCGCGACGGATACCGCGTCGCCCTGAACGAGCTGCTGCGCACCATGCCCCCTGCGGTCACCGGCCCGCCACGCCCCGTGCAGTTCGCCCAGCCGAAGATCAGCATCGCCCTTCCCCCGGCCGCCCCGGTACCCCCGCGCGCCGGGGCGGTCCGGGCCCGACGACCCTGAAAGGGGGCTGATTGCCCCACACCACGTCCCAGACCGTCGCCGAACGCATCGAAGCCCTCTACGGGCAGCCGCTCGCCGCTCTTGAGGCCCACGCAGAAGCCACTGGCCACGACAGCATGCTGGCCGCCCTCCTCGGCAGCCATGCCGACCTCGCCCTCGCCGAGCGGAACATCGACTTCCAGCTCGAACGCCTGCGGCAACTCGCCGACCCCGACCGCGAGATCGGCCGCTTCGACGCCGGCCACATCCTCGACTGCGCACGCCGCATCACCGAATCCGTCACCGTCCGCGACGCCCACGCCAAGAGCGTGAGCGCGGTCCTCGCAAGCCTGCGCCGCCTGCCCGCCCCGGACACCAAGGTCCCGACAGCGGCCCCGCCGACAGCGCTGGCACCCGCAGCACCCGCCGCCCGTACCCGCTGACCGCTCAGCACCCCCTTTCTCCAGGAGTTCCCCCTTTGGCCACCACCGGTCTGCCCCGCACCACGCTCACCGACCTCTCGCGCGTCACCGAGACGCTGGAGATGCTCGCCCCGCGCTGGAGCGTCTGGGTGCTGATGACGCTCGCCGACCAGCCGCTGCGTTACGCGGAGATCAAGCCGAAGCTGCCGTGGCTCGCCGATGGACAGCTCCACCCCCGGCTCCGCAAGCTCACCGACGCCGGCCTGGTCGAACGCACCGCATACGCACCCCGCCACGTCACCTACGGCCTCACCGAGCGCGGCGCCGAGCTGATGCCCGTTCTGACCGCGATCGCCACCTGGGGCAACACGCACCTGGAGAAGAACCTGGTGCCCAACCCGAGGACCGGGGAACTCGAACCCGAGCGCATCCCGGCGGCCGACAACATCGAGGACGCACTCGTCCTGCTCACCCCCCGCCACGCCACCCCCCTCCTGTGGACGCTGAAGGCGCGCGAAGCCGCCAGCGCCAAGGCTCTGGCCGCCGACGCGATGCCGGGCTACAACCTCAGCACCGTCTACCCGCCGCTGCGCCAGCTCATCGACGACGGCCTCGTCGAGGTCACCAACGAATCGACCTTTCAGCTCTCCGCCCAAGGCCGCGCCCTGGCCCCGGTCTACCGCGCGCTCTCGGCATGGGCGGCAGGCCGTCCGCCGTCGGATGCCGCCGGCCACCCGGTGTGGGGGGAGACACCGTCCCCGTCGCAGTCCCGGCCGGGAACCTGGGTCACCCACCAGGCGCGCCTGCCGGCACCACCGGTCCCTGCCGCCCCTACGGCCCCGGCGCTCCCGGCCACGCAGCGGCCGGTAACCAAGTGGCAGCCGAACGAACTCTTCTCGCACCAGATACCCGCCCGCCCGATCGCGACCCCGCCGGCAGGAGGCCACCGCCGGTGATCACCACCCCGACGCTCACTACCGCGCAGGTGGGCCGCGCCGTCACCGTGCTGTCCCACCCGGGCCTGATCCGGCTCATCACCGAAATCGACGACAACGGCCCTGTCAACCGCCGCATGCTCGGGCGCACCTTCGCCGACCTGGCGCGCCACCAGATCCGTCATGGGCTGGACGTCGGACGCACCCACCAGCTCATCCGCGCCGGCCACCACAGCGAACCCTGCTACCTGCTCACCGGCCGCGGCGCCGACCTGGCCGACGTCTACGACACCGTCGCCCGCTGGGCCCGCGCCCACCACTTCCCCGCGCAGGCCAGCGACTTCGTTACCCGCATCCAGCACACCCTGGCCCTTCTCCGCCACGAGTCGGCTCGCGGCGTTGTGACCGAAGAGCCCGTCCACCTGCACCGGGCGCAGCAGGTCGTGGACGCCGGACTGCTCCCCGACACCGAGACGGCGAGCAGCCTGCACCGCCCGTGGGCCGCTGTCTCCGGGTGGATCCGCATGAACCCGTCCGTCCTCGCGGCCACCACCCGACGTTCCACCACCGCCCCGGCCACGGTGGAGAGCGCCTGTTGAGACCCGGCTTCCGCCCGCGGCATGCCCGCCGCCCAGCCCTCGGTGTGGTGCGCGGCATCTACGTGCCGCGCACCGCCGACGCCGGCGCCTTCGCCATGACGACGTACGGCATCCCCCTCCTGGTGATGGCCACCACCGGCTCCGCCGCCCTGACCGGGCTGGCGTTCGCGCTGGAATGGATCCCGCGCCTGGCCGCCTTCGCCATCGCCGGAGCGATGGTCGACCGGTACGGCACCACCCGCGTGTTCCGGCACGCATCGGTGGCACGAGCCCTGGTGGTGCTGGCCGCCGCCCTCGTCCTCCCGGCACAGGCCCCCGGACTCGGCGCGACGCTCACCGTCATGGTGGTCGCCGCCAGCACCGGCGTACTCACCGAATTCAGCTACATCGCGGCGGAGACCGCTGGCGCCACTGCCAGCCGCGAGGCTGGCGAGCGCGCACACCGCGTGCAGACGGTACTGCTCGGCATCGACCAGATCGCCACCCTGGCTGGCCCCGCACTCGCCGGCCTGCTGCTGCAGTGGACTGGTGCGCCCGGGATGCTCGCCACGATCGCCTGCTTCTCTCTCCTCGGCGCCCTTCTCGCGCCACGACAGCCCAAACACCAGCCCGTCCCCGAACTGGCCCCCATGTTTCAGGGCCTCCGCACCGGGTGGACGACCCTGCGGGCCTTGCCGGCCCTGACCTGGCTGGTGACCGGATTGACCGTGTCGAACCTGGCGATCGGCCTGCTCCAAGCCGCCGCGCCAGTGATCGTCGTTAAGGAATTGGGGCACTCCAGCGCCTCGGTCGGTCTGGTCTGGTCGGTCGCCGCCGCTGCCTCCCTGATCGCCGTCGCCTTCTGCCGTTTCGCCATCGACCGGTACGGACTGTGGCCCGTGGGTGCGTTCTCGGCGACGATCGCCGCAGGCGCGTGCCTGGGGGTCGCCGCCGCCCACACCTACACGACCTACCTGATCCTCATCGCCCTGCTCATGGCCGGCGAGGGCGGCATGACCGTCGTGCTGCGAACCCTGCGCTCCGCCCTCATCCCGCCGGACGTCTTCGGAGCCACCCTCGGCCTGTCCATCCTGCTCCTCCTCCTGCCGTTCCCCCTCGCGGGCGTTGTGGTCGCACTTACCCCGGTCGGCGCGCTGAGCGGCGTCATCACCGTCTGCGCCCTCCTGCAGGCCCTCGGTCTCGCCCTGACCTTCTCCCGCCTGCGAACAGTGCCGCACCTGCGCTCCACCGGCTCCCGCTGCCCCGAGCCGCAGCCCAGCCCCTGAGCACTGGACCTCCGCCTTCGAGCTGCGCCGTCGCCGGACGCCCTGAACCGCACACCCGGCCACCGCGCTCTGCCGGCTTCCGCCCATCACGTCCACCGTCCCGTCTGGAGAGTTGCTTTGTCCTCCCGCCCCGTTGTTCTCGTTGTTGCCGCCGCCGACCGGGACGCCCAGGCGTACCGCGGGTACTGCCTCGAAAGCGTGGCCGCCGTCTACGACGTCGTCCTCATCACCGGTGCCGAGCCCACCTGGGAGCGGGACTTCATCACCGACTACGAAGTCGCCGATCCCGTGAACCAGCAGGCACTGTTCGCAGCGGGCCGCGCCCTGTCCCGGCGGCACTCGCTGGCCGGGGTGATGACGTGGACGGAGTGGTACCTCGTCCCCGTTGCCCGCCTCGCCCGGGACCTGGGCCTGCCGACCAACGCGCCGGAGGTGATGCAGGGCTGCCGCAACAAGGCCACCGCCCGCTCGCTGTTCGCGCGCCACGGCGTCCCCTCTGCCGCCTCCCTCCGCGTACGCACCGCCGCCGAGGCGGCTCGCGCGGCGGAACGGATCGGCTACCCGGTTGTCCTCAAGCCCGCAGCGCACGCTGCCAGCGTCGGCGTCATCCGAGTCGACACCCCATCCGATCTCGCCGAGGCGTACGCCTTCGCCGCAAACGCGGCCGGCCAGGGGGTGGAGAGCCGCCACATCCTGGTCGAGGAGTACCTCGACGGGCCCGAGGTGTCCGTCGAATGCGTCACCCACCAGGGCAGGACCACCGCCGTGGCCGTCACCCGCAAGACCGTAGGCATGGAGCCGTACTTCGAGGAGCTGGCTCACACCGTCGACGCAGCCGACTCCCTCCTCGCCACGGTGACCCCGGCAGCCGCTGCGGCCATCGCGGCCCTCGGTATCCGCGACGGTGTCAGCCACGTGGAGATGCGCCTGGTCGACGGCCGTCCTCGCCTCATCGAGGTCAACGCCCGGATCGCCGGCGACCTGATCGGCCACCTGGTCCACCTCGCCACTGGCGTGGACCTGCCGCGGGCCGCCGCCGACCTTGCCTGCGGACGCACCCCCGACCTCACGCCCACCCAGCACCAGGCAGCGGCGATCCGCATGATCTATCCGGAAGCCTCCGGCATCCTTTCCGCCCGCCACCTCGCCAGCAGACGCTTCGTGCAGACCACACCGTGGCTGGAGCGCGTCCATTTCCAGCGCCGGCCCGGCGATGAGGTCCTCCTGCCTCCACAGGGCGACATGTTCACTGCCCGCATCGGGTTCCTCGTCACCACCGGGCCCACCGGCGCCGTCGCCCAGGCCCGGGCCGACGAAGCCTGCCGGCAGCTGACCATCGTCGTCGCCCTCCGCCCAGCCCTCGCTCCCGCCGCGTGAACCGACCGCGTCCACACGCCCGATACCCGCACCGGAAATGCCCATGACCGAATCGGACACGATCGAAGGAGACGTCTTCGTCTCTCCCCGCTACCTGGCCGGCAGCACCTTCACCGGCGACCCCGCCCTCGAGCCCCTGCTCGACCTGGGCTGGGAGATGCGCGACAACGAGGACGGCAACGTCTATCTCTCCTCCCCGGACCGCAAAGTGCGCCTGGGCTACCTGCCCGAAGGCGACGACGACGGACTGTGGCGCATCAGCGCCTATACCGACGCCTTCGCCCAGCCGCATTGGGGCGTCTGCTTCAACGACATGGCACCGACGGAGTTCGTGACCGCATTCACCACCGCCCTGGCCGAGGCGTACGCCGACGGCCCGGACGCCTACCTGACAGGCCCCGGCCCAGCCGACTCCGAGGCGTCAGCGTTCAACGCGGTCGTGCCGTTGATCAACCGCGGCTGGCAGCTGCAGCACCCCCGGTGGGGCGTCATGGAGCTGAAGAGCGCCGACGGCATGGCCGGCCTGGAGTACACCACCGGCAAGCTCGACCACGAGCGCGAACTGACCACTCTGGAGGCCCGCTGGTACATGTGGGGCGGACCGGCCGGACCCCGCTGGTACGCCACCGCCTCCTCCAACACCCCCGTGCACCTGGTCACCGCGATCACCACAGCGGTCGCCGATCCGGCGCCGCTGCCGCGCTGGAAGGACGGGATGCTCCGTTCCCTGCGCGAGGCCGCCCAGCTCACCCCCGTCACACCACCGCCGCCTCCGGTGCCCACCCCCCTCGACGTACAACGCAACGTCGTCCGTCGCCCACCGGCACTCGGCACCGTCAGCGTTCCGCGCTGGAGCACCGCGTCGCGGGCCCCCGCTCCACCGGCGACCCGTACCGGCGGTGCTCGCCGCTGACCCTCGCATCCCTCCGCCAGAAGGCTTTCGTCCCATGTCCCTGAACGCGCAGCAGTTCTTCATCGAGCACCTCGCGCTGCCCTTCGACGACGGCAGCGTCGTCGGGAACACCTACTACGCCACGCCTACGCCCGGGTCTGCTCTGCGGCTGAGAATCGCCTTCGCGCCCACCATCTTCCACGGCCAGTACGACGGCTTGCGCTTGCAGGCGATCCACCCCGAGCAGGGGGTGGTGGACACCGCCATCCTCACCTTCGCCGACCATGGCACCTTCGCCCAGCGGGATGCCGCCCGGGACGTACGGCCTGGCCAGGACGGATACGCGCGCATCCGCGACTGGCACCGCGACGGCGAACCGCCCTGGAAGGGAGCCGACGTCCGCGGCCTGCGCCGCGCGATCGAACAGTACGCGCAGGTGTGGTTCCCCGGCGCCACCCCGACTGCCGCTCCGCAGTGCACATCGTCTGCCCTCACGGCCGGAAGGCCACCGGCCGCACCAGTCGGCCGCCCGGCATCCCGCACCCGCTGACCCCCCTCACCCACCGGGCAGCTTTGCCCCTTCCCTGGAGAGTCCCTACTTGCACACCCATCCCGCCCGCCACCTCCATGCTGCGGCCCTCACCGTTGCCGCCGCTGTCACCGGCACCCTGGCCTGGGCCCCGACCGCCTCCGCCCACGCCCCCGAACCCGCCCCGACCATGACGGCCCCCGCGAGCACCGCGCCGGACACGCCGACGGGCGGTGTCCAGATCACCAAGAAGGATCCGAGCGGCGCCGTCCTGGAGGGCGCCCAGTTCAGCCTCCTCGACACCGTCAACGGAACGAAGGCTCTTCAGGGAAAGACCAACAGCGAAGGAATCCTGCGCTTCGAAGGCGTCACCCCCGGGGTGTACCGCCTCAAGGAGACCTCCACCGGTAGTTCCCTCCACGACCTCGTCCCGGACCAGGACGTCATCGTCACCGCCGGCCAGGATGCACCGCTGACGATCATCGACCCGTTCAAGCCTGCCGACCTGACCGTCAAGAAGACCGACAAGGCCACGGGCAAGCCACTGGCCGGTGCGGTCATCAACATTGCGCCGGCTGATAAGGGGGACGCAGTCACTCTCACCACGGGCAAGGACGGCACGGCCTCGGCCAAGCTCCCCGTCTCCTCCCGCAGCGGCACCGAGTACACCGCCACGGAGACCAAGGCCCCCGCCGGTTACAAGCTGGACGCCAAGCCGGTGGAGATCACCGCGAAGCCCGGCGCACCGGTGACCGTCACCCTCGCCGATACGCCGAAGGAGGAGCCGACCAAGCCGCCCACGACTCCGCCGTCCACGGACACGACCACCCCGGACAAGCCGTCGGGTAAGCCGACGCCGGACAAGCCGACCCCCTCCGGCACCGCGACGTCGCCGTCCCCCTCTGACACCCCGCTCGCGGACAAGACCACTTCCAGCACCGCAGCACCTGAGCCGGAGGGCTCCCTCGCCCACACCGGCGCCGACGCGACCCCGTGGCTGCTCGGCGGCGCGGGAATCCTTCTGGCCACCGGCACCGCCGCGGTCATAGCTATCCGCCGCCGCAGCAGGGAAGCGGACGACGAGGACCAGAACAACCGGACCGACCAGGACTGACCGCAGCGTGGCCATCCGCAGCTGACGAGCCTGGCGCCGGGTGAGGCGGATCGCCACGTGGCGATGCTGACCCCACGCGCTCTTGCCCCCTCAGCCCCAGGAATCCTCAAACGGATTCCTGGGGCTTTGGCGTTTGCAGCCGCGCTCATCTCCGCGTCGGCGGAGCGACGGGCCGGGCCTGCGCGATGAGGAGGGCGACGTCATCTAGGGAAGACGCCGCCCTTGCGATCCGGCTCTGTTCTGCCAGTTCGCCTCGGGCAGACAGGAAAGATCCCGAAGGGACTGGCCAACGCTGCGAACGCATGTCAACGTAGACCTCTTCCCCAAGAAACCGCAGGTCAGAGAGGTGATTGCCCATGACCGTGGATGTTGCCGGCCCCGGATTCTCCACGACCGTCGAGTCGCTGCGACTGCGCCGGTGGCGGTTGGGGCCCGGGCAGCCGACGCTCGTGACCGACCAGTTCCGCGCCGAGGACTTCAACCTGATCGTGGACGACCGCGCCGATGTCCACATCGGCAGCAAGGATGGACGCTTCTACCTCGGCTGGTTCCCCACCGGCCGGCCCGGTACCGACGGTGAGGGCTGGAGGCTCTCCGTCACGGGGACCGCCAAGGTACCCGGCTACCACGTCTCTTTTGGCACGGAGACCCCCGCTGAGGTCGTCGCTGCTGCCGTGGCCTGCGTCCTGGCCACCTCCCGCTGCTTGTGAGGCAGCGCACGTTACCCGGACGGACACAAAAGCCGCGCTCGCTGTGTCCGCCACCAGTCCGACGTCGGCCTTCCTCTCATCCCAGGCCCCCGCGCCGCGTACACGCTCTGGTCGCACGCGGCTCGTACCCTGCCCCTTCCGCCAAGGACCCCAGCCCTCCACCGCAAGGAGAACCGAGTTGAACGCGCACACGCCGGAGATGACGGTCGGCGAACTGATCGACCGCCTGTCCGCCTGCGATCGCGACGCGACGGTCCGCCTGGCCATCAACCCGTTCTTCCCGATGGCTCACCAGGTCGCCGATGTGGTCGCCTGCCGGGACGAGAACGGGCGGCCGGTGGTCTTCCTCGCCGAGGACAAGGAGGCCGAGCAGCACGGACACCTTCCGCCCGAAGTCGCCGTACGGCTCACCTGGCAGGAGCCCGTAGACGCTCCGCGGCGCAGGCGACGCGGGACAATTCGTCCCGCCGATGATGGCCAGTGAACACCCCGACCTTCCGGAGGCGCCCCTGAACTCGCACCGTCCCTTCGACCCGTCCACCCCTAGTTCCGCCGAGCCGGCCTACTGGGTCAGCCCGCGCCACCTTGCCGGCGACGACGGCCGACTCGCCGAGCAGATCGGCACCCTTCTCACCGGCGCCGGCTGGCGAAGCTGGCCAACGGCTCGTGACACCCTGCTCTATGTGAGCCCGGACGAGCTGCGCGGCGCCGAATGGATCCTGGCCAGTTACCCCTTCGAGCTGGGCGGACTGCCGGTGGCCTGGCAGATCTCCGCCCGCGCCCACCCGGCCAGCGCCATGACGGAGTGGAACGCGTACTTCACCACCGGCACCCCACTCGAAGCGCTGGCCGACTTCCTGCTCACGCTCGACGCCCGCGCTGAACCCGACGCCGGCTTCGACGGGCCGGAAACGGTTCTCGCGGCATTGACCGCCCAGGGGTGGATCCGTGACATCGACCGTCCCGTTACAACCGCCACGGATTCTGAGTTCACCTCCAGCGTCTCGCTCGAGCCGCTGCCGGACCTCGTCCACGACGCCGACCCGCGCCCCGACCTGGCCGGCTGGCAGGCATGGGCGGAACCGGTGTTGGGGGACCCGTATCTGTGGTGTGCCACCTTCAGTGCCAGCGTGCCGCACGACTTGGTCGCCGCCTTCGCCTCCTCGCTCGCCTCACCGGTCCCCGTCCTGCGGCACACGCTGCCCGAGAGCGTGGCGGGGCGGCTCACCGTCATCCCGACCGGCTGACCTGGTCGCCTCATTGCAGTGCCCAAGCCGCCGTCGCTCGTGCGACGGCGGCTTTCTGCCTTTTCTTGGCCGTCGACCGGTTGCGGGTGACCGAACGCCGATGCCCCTGCCGCTGCCCGCGAGGGCGGCGACAGGGGCATCGTCCTGTCCGGGGAAGGTCAGCTGGCGGCCTGGGCCTTCTTGAGCGCCTTGTCCAGGTGCGAGTCGACCAGACCGGGCGCCCCGGAGACGACTATGACGGTCGTCCCGGTGCGGATGGCGGTCTGCTTCACCACGCTGCTGCTGCCTCCGACGTTGAAGGTGAGCAGCTGGCTCCACTGCTCGTCGCCGAGCTTGGGGGCGGACAGTTTCTGCGTGGCCATGTCGATGGGCGTGCTGCCCACCACGACCTGGTACTTGGGGCACGACACCATGGCGTCGAAGATCTGCCGGGTCCTGCTGGACGCCTGGGCCTCGGTGTCGCTGTACAGCTCCTCGGAGATCTCCGAGTCGCTGCTGCCGTTGTAGGTGAACGACGCCTTCGCCTTGTTGGGGAAGTCGAGGGAGCCGCCGGCCGCCGCGTCGGTGCCCAGCTTCTCCAGGGCAGGGCAGCCGGTGACGGTGACGTCGTCGCGGTCGGAGGTGCTCTCCGGCTTGCGGGTGTACCCGGGCCCGAGGTCGGTCTCGTCCAGCAGGCGCTCGCGCAGTGCAGCGGAGGCCAACGGCACGGCCGGCTTGACGTCCGTGCTGTTCTTCGGCTGTGCCGAGGAGGGGGCCGAGGCGGTGTGGGTCGGAGAGGATTGGTCGCTGGAGCAGGCCGGCACTGTGAAGACGGTCAGGGCGGTCAGGCCGAGGACGGAGGCGGTGGTGCGAAGACGCATGAAGTTGACCCCTGGGGTGGAGCGGAAGGGCTGACTATGGGCTGGACCGCGAGGATCCAGCGGATGGACGGGCAAGGGATCAGTGGCCGAGGTGCTTCAGGCCGTCTTCGAGAGTGGCGTGCATACGGTCCATCGGGCCGGAATTGCGGTTGTACCAGGCGGCGTCCAGCCGGGGCTCGAGGGTCTCGTGGCCGGCGCGGCAGCGCAGCCACACCTCGGCGTGGACGCTCAGAAGGATCCAGTCGCGGTACGCGCCGCACTGCGGGCAGGACCGGACCTCGCCGTCGATGACGAGCGGCTTGTCGTAGCGCATCATCATCCCGGCGATCTCGTCCCGGGAGGGCACCCGCAGGTCCGGCGGCAGGAAGTCGTCCACCTCCGCGGCCGGAGTGCTGACCGGGCCGGCTGGCGTCGGCACGGGCGCAGGGGCCTCGGCGAAGGGCAGCTCCGGGTGCGCCTGGAGCCATTGCGCCGTCTCCTGCTGGATTTCGCGCAGTTCCTGTATGGCGCGCTTGCGGCCGAACATCCCGTCTCCCTCACGTCGTCCTCGTGGGCCGCAATGAGCGTGCCTCACCTCTCTGACCTGCTGCAACTCACGAATGCCGTAACTTACCGGCGCCCCCGGCGCTGGTCGGGACGGCCCCCGGCCGTGCGTGCAGCTCGCGGTGCGGACTCCGCCGAGGTGCTCTGGCCGGTCATGGGCGCCGCGGAGGCGTCGGCGGGCAGGTCGGCCATGCGGCGCAGCCGCCACACGAGCACGTCGCTGACCGATTCGGCGGTATCCAGTTCCCGGCGGGCGGCGGCTTCGGCGAGCAGGGTCGTGGGGTCGTGGCCGGCGGCTTCGGCGTCGGCCAGGGTGGCGACCAGGGCGTACCAGCCCGGCTCGGCGAGCACCTGCTCGGCGAGGTCGGGCAGGGCCGTGCGAACGGTGGCTGCGTGCCGCCGTTGCAGGGACTGGGCGAGGTGGCGGCCCCGCTGGTGGAGCACGGCCATGGGAGTCCCGGCGACTGCCCGGTAGGCAGCGCGCAGGTGCTCGGCGGCCTGGCGGGCGGCGGCGGCCTGCTGGGCGTGCTCCTTCTTCCCGTGCCAGTGGGCGGCGGCGATCACGAGGAAGAACGCCATGTCGATCAGCATCGCGGTGGTGGCCCCGTCCTCCCCGCGGCCCAGCGCCGGCCCGCTGTAGACCAGGTCGCGGGCAGCCTGCCGCAGGGCACGATCGTGGCCGCGCTCGGCCCGGACGTGCGACCGCGAGGCCCTCTCGAAGGCGAAGGCGGCCTCACGCAGCTGCTTACGGGTGTGGGCAGCGGAGGTCTTGGCGAGCGCGTCCAGGACCTCGCCGGCCGCCGCGATCTGGGCAGCGACCGCGGCGTCGTCGCCGTGGTCGATGATCAGCACGGCCTGCCACGCGGCAGTGGCCGCACGACGCCGTGCGGATGCCGGGTCGTTCCCGACCGCGCGACGGTCTCGATGCGGGGGTGCCTCGTGGCCCTGGCCCTGATCGGCATCAACGTCGGCGGACCAGCGTTCGCGGATGCGGGGCAGCGACAGGTCCGGGGCGAGCTTGGACCCCGAGTAGAAGACAGGCTCTCCGTCCTTGTTGCGGTCGTCGGGCAGCGCGACGGTGTAGCCGAGCAGGTCACCGGAGGGGGCGATGCGCCGCCGGACGAGCAGGCCGGCGGCGGCCAGCCGGTCGAAGAACTCCTCCTCGCTGCCGGCGCCGGCGACGGCTCGACGCACGGTCTCCCGCAATTCCTCGCGCGGAGTGCACTCGCGTTGCTGCCGTTCGGCCTTGTGGCGTTCGGCGCTGGTGGGCCGCTGGGCGGCGGTTCCGTCCCCGACGTTGAGTCGCTTGAGCCCGTACTCGGCCTCGATGAGACGGGCTTCGGCCTGGGCGCGGCCGGCGTCGTTGTTCAGGCGGGGCCTGCGGCCGTCCTCGCGGACGAGGGTGGCGATGATGTGGATGTGATCGTCGGCGTGGCGGACGGCTGCCCACCGGCAAGCGGCGTCGCCGCCGTCGGGGGCGATGCCGGTGGCCGCGACCATGCGCCGGGCGATCGCGCCCCACTGCTCGTCGGAGAGAACGGGGTCCTCCGGTGCGGCGCGGACCGACAGGTGCCACACGTGCTTGGCCGGGCGGCGGCTCTTGGCGAGGGCGTCCACCGGCTGGTCGAGGAGCCGTTGGAGGTCGGCGTACGTGGCCTGCGGGTCGCGGCCAGGGTCGGGGGCGAGAGGGTCCCAGGCCGCCACGAGATGGGGGTCGACGTGCTCTTCGTGCGTGCCGGGCCCGTACAGGTAGCAGATCAGGCCGAGGGTGCGGGTGCCGCGCTTGTGGACTCGGGGGATCATGCGGCGCGGCTCTGGTCGTTCAGGTAGTGCTGGGTGAAGGTCTCGACGCGCTTCGCGGCACGGTGGACGGCGTCGAGGACGGCGCGGGTGTGCGGGACGTCGGCGCCGGCATTGGTGGCCTTGGCCACCTGGTTGAGGTTGTTGCCGATCTGCCCGAGGTGTCGGCGCACGGCGAACAGCTCGGTCAGTACTTCGCGTTCGGTGGCGATCTCGGCGGCGGTGCGGTCGAGGTCGCGGGCGGCGTTGAGTGCGGCGTGGGCGAGGAAGCTGGCGACGCTCATGTGGCAGGTGGACGCGGCGCGGACGAGGAGCTGGTACTCGTCGTCGTTCATGCGGCAACTGGGTTGGCGCATGCGCTTGTTCTCGTCGCGCAGGCGCTCACGCTGGCGCACGTGCGGCTTCGACGGCGCGGCGTGCGTGCAGTGCGCGGTGTGACAGGTGTGCTGCTGGTCCCCTTCCGGATGCGGTCCGCCCTCGGCCGTATCCGGGTGGACCGGCGCCCCCTGGTGCCGGTCCGCTCCCGCCACTCTAGGGGCGGGGGAGGCAAGAGCATTGCTCCCAGCGGGAGCAATGCTCTTGCGATAACTTGCTCGCGCCGAGGTCGAGTTGGACTCCGGCTCGCCTGGCGTGTGGGTGGCGGTCGTTTTCGGGTTCGTCATCGGATACGGGTCCTGGTCGTGCGGGTGAGGTGCTGGATGCCGGCGGCGAGGTCGATCATCGCGGCTGGTCCGTCGACGAGGAGGACCGGCGCGTCGGGCGTGTGCTGGACGAGCCACTGGCCGTTCGGGGCCTGGACGGCGGAGTGCAGGAGGCGGTGGCGGACCAGGACGTCCGCCCAGGCGCTGGCCTCGGCGTCGCTCGCCGCGATCGTGCGCGGTTGTCGGGGGTGCATGGCAGGGCCCTTTCGTTACGGGCGGTGGCCCGGCGACGTGCCGGGCCACCGCGGCCAACCAGTCCAGGAGCAGGCGGATGACCTGCGTCTTTGCGGGCTCAGCCGCATTGCAGGCAGCGATCGACATGCCGGCTTAGGGCTCGGGCCATGCTCCGCTTCACCGTGAACGCGTTCTTCGCGCTCGTCTTCGCCGGCGCGGTCCCCGGGTTCCGCTCGGCGTAACTGCGCAGGAAGCGGATGTCCTGCTCGTAACCGGCCTTGATCCGGGCGAAGCGCTCACAGGTCTTCATCGGGCACTGCTCCTCGTCATGGTGGTGCTGCCGGTCTCGCTGCGCAGGCGCTGCAGGACGGGCGTGAGGCGGTCGTTGCGGATGGCGATTTGCTGGGCGCGCATGATCTGCCGCAGCTGGACGCGGGTGACCTCGCTGTTGCCGTCCCGCTTCAGTACGGCGGGGACGTGGGGACGCAGGCGCTGGACGATCTCGTCCTCCGTCATCTGCCGCGATCGCTTGCCCGCGCTGCTCCGGGACCGGTCGCCGGTCCCCTTCGCAGAGCGGTCCCCAGTCCCCTTCGTCTTCGCCGTGTTGCCGGGGACCGCGCCGGCTTGGTCCTCGCCCTGGCTTACGGGGGTCGGGCGGGGACCGTCCCCGGTCCGCTCGTTCCCCGGGACCAAGCTGCTCCCGTCCCCGTTTCCCGAGGTGACCGGGCGGGGATCGGGGGAGTCGGTCCCGGGGACCGGTTCAACCCGGTCCCCCGTGGGCTCGCATCCGGGGACCGTGGCCGTCTCGGTCCGATCGCCGGTGTCACCACCGGTCTTCGGCCCCGCAGCTGCGCTGTCTTCTCCGCCTGTCGGCCCTGCGCCGGCCCCGCCTGCACCGTCCGAGCGCCGCTGCGTGTTGGGGGCCGATGCGTTCAGGTCTGCGGTCGTTCCGGGGACCGTGGTGCCGTCCCCATCGGATTCGGGGGCGGTGTCGCTGCTCGGTCCCCGGTCCCCGTCGGCAGGGTGGTGCCGGGTTACCGTCCGGTCCCCGTCGGCGGGGTGGTGCCGTGGTGCCGTCCCGTCCCCGGGGATCTCGGGGACCGCCGGGCGGTCCCGGCCCTCTGTGGGGACCGGGACGGTGGTCCCCGAACGCGATCCCGCGTGCTCTCCGGCGGGACGGTCCCCAGCAGGGGACCGGTCGCTGTGGGGACCAGCGACCGGGTCGGGGACCAGACGGAGCCGGCGGGTCCGACGGTCCTCGTCGACGACCTGTTCGGGGACGGGGACCGACTGATCCCGGTCCCGGCCAGTTGCCGCTTCCGCCAGCGGAGCGGGCTGGGGGTGGTGGCGGGTTATGAGGATGTACAGGTGGACGGCGCCGGCGAGGGCGAGCGGGGCGAGGGTGGACAAGATGGCCACCACGGTGTCGCCGAGCCGCAGGCCCTCGTGGTCGGTCTGCTGGTTGAGCCGGACCGCATGCAGGGCGTTGGCCCAGATGCTCGCCGCGGTCGCGGTGCCGAACAGCGTCCACACGTATAGCCGGGCGCGCAGCGGTGCGGCTGACAGCACCAGCAGGGCGCGGACACCGTAAGCGATGAAGCCGTCGATCACCAGCGGGAAGAGGTAGGTCAGGAACCCGCGGACGTGGATGGCGACGGCCATCTGCTGCAGGGCGTCGTAGCTCAGGGCGCAGCCGGCGGCGCCGAGGGCGACGATGGCCAGGCGGTCCCAGGCGCCGACGGGAGCGACGGTGAAGTGCGCGGTGGTGCGGTTCGTCATGCGGCCTTTCCGAGCGCGGCGATCAGGGCGTGGGTGTGCACCTGGCGGGTGACGGGCGAGGAGGTCGGCTCGTCCTCGTCGTGCGGGGTGCGCTCGTCGTCGGTGGTGTCGGTCTCTTCGTCGTCGTACAGGTCCCAGTACCGGTCGCGGTCTGCCACGGCGTGGGCGGCGTTGCGCATCAGGTCGCGGGCCCAGTCGAGGTCGAGCTGGAGGGTGTAGGCCAGGCGTTCGGGGCTCCAGCCGCGGACGTAGGCGTGGCGGGTGACGGCTTCGCGCTCGGCGTCGCTGAGGTGGACGTCGCGACCTTGGAAGGCAGCGCGGACTCGGGCGTAGTCCAGCCTTTTGTTGATCTTGGCGTGCCAGGGCCGGCGCTCGGCCTCGGTCAGACCGCCCCAGATCCCGTCCTTGATCGTGTTGTCGAGGGCGTGGTTGAAGCAGTCGCGCTTGACCGGGCACCTGCTGCAAATCGACTTGGCCTCGGCGATGGCCTGGTGGTCCCGCGGCTTGGGGAAGAACAGCTCGTCGGCGTCCTCGGGCGTCATGCCGTGGCACAGGCCGTGCACGTGCCAGCTGTGGTCGGCGATGCCGCGCAGCGGCGTGGGCGGGGCGTCGTCGGTGGTGATGTAGCGCAAGGTGGTCTCCGGGTACGCCTCACGGCCGCCGGGCGGTTGCGGTGGCGCGCGACGGGAGCGGTGAGGCGGGACAGGGGCGTGGGCGACGCGTCGTGGTCGCTGCGTCGGCAGGATCGGGCAGGCCGGGTCAGGGGCGCTGGAAGCGGCGGTCCGGGCCGGTGAATTCGATGGGGACGCACATGCCGGACAAGCGGCTCAGGACGCGGTCGCCGATCTTGTCGCGCAGCACGGGCTGACGGGGGTCCATCGCCGATGTGCGGACCGGCGGCAGGTTGCTGGTGATGATCGTCGGCAGGTGGTTCTGCGCCCGCCAGTTCAGCAGCCGGAAGTTGATCTCCTCGGTCCACTCCGAGCCCTTGGCGGCGCCGAGGTCGTCCAGGAGCAGCAGCGGCACGCGGACGATCCGGCGCAGCAGGTACTCCGGGTCCACGCCTGCGCGGGGCCGCATCTCGGCGTACAGGTCGGCAGCCGTGGTCGCGTGCCACCGCACGCCACACCCTGCGGCGGTCAGAGCCCGGATGGCGCCGTACGCCTCGTGGGTCTTGCCGACACCGGTGTTGCCCCACAGCAGCAGCGAGGGCCCGTGGGCCAGTTGCCGCCGGCCGGTGCTGCCGAAGTGCGGGTGCAGGGCGGAGGCGTGAGGCGCGACCGCGCTCTCGGCGATGGAGCCCACCCACCGGATGACGTCCGGGTGGGCGGGCATCGCCTCGCGGTAGTCGATGGGGATGCGGGCCTGCGCCGCTTCCAGCGCGGGGATCGGCTCGGGGGTATCCGGCACCTGCGCGGTCGCGAGGTCGATGCCACGTTCGGCGAGCTTCGCCTCGAGCCGGGCGCGGAGGCGATCGGGGACGGCCAGCTGCGGGTCGGCGAGTCGGGAGCGGGTCACAGGCGGCCTCCGAACGTGGTCGGCTCGGGCTGGGTCGGGTTGAGGTACGGGGTGTAGGCCGAGCGGTTACTGGCCCAGGGCCCCGCGCCGGAGGCGGACCGCACCGGCGAGTCGGCCTGTTGCGGCGCGGCGTTGACGACCTCGTTCACCAGGCTCGGCAGGAGGCTGGCGTGCAGGCCCTTGGTCCGCAGGCGGTCCATGGCCGCGCGGATGTCGTCCGGCGCGAACCGCTCGTCCAGCAGGACGTTGATCTTGCGGCCCAGCAGGCCGAGGAAGTCCTCCGGCGGTCGGCGGGTGCAGCCCCGGACGTATTCGGCCACCAGTTCCTTGGCGGAGACCGAAGCGGGGGAGGTGGCGGGCTCGGGCGCCTCGCGCCCCGTAAGGACAGATCCAGGATCCATGATCCTAGATCCAGACCCGGACTCCTCCGGTAGTCCTCCGGGAGTGTTCCGGGAGTGTTCCGGGAAGCCCGTTTGACCTGCGGGTTTTCCCGGTCCGTCGGGCGTGGCTTCGAATCGGTCGCCCGCTGGCGTGTGCGTCTCGGCGGACGTGTCCACCGCCGTCGGCGCCGGCGTCTGCACCTGCCGGACCGGCTGGTGGAGCCCTCCGGGAGTGGTTCGGGTGGACTCCCGGAGGACTCCCGAAGCGGTCGCCGAAGCGGACTGCTGGGCGAGGGGCTGGCTGGATCCCCGGCAGTCCGCCGTCTGGCACCTGCCGCACTTGTGGCTGCTCTGGTGGCGCGGGCAGCTCGGCACTCGGGAGGCGGTGGCCTTGCTGATCTTCTGGTGCTGGTCCCAGGTCACGATGTGGAGCC
This sequence comes from Streptomyces sp. NPDC002536, assembly GCF_053594995.1. NCBI lineage: Bacteria > Bacillati > Actinomycetota > Actinomycetes > Kitasatosporales > Streptomycetaceae > Streptomyces > Streptomyces sp. NPDC002536. The sequence goes on along the minus strand of NZ_JBSFWU010000002.1, from coordinate 81,804 downwards.
AGGCTCGTCCGTCACAGCCGGTGTACCGGCAGATCAGGCCGGCGGTGGCCAGCTCTTCGAGGTCCCGGGCGACATGCGTGGCCGTGTGCTCCGGGCGCAGCGCCCAGAGCCGACCAGCGATGACCGCCGCGTTGTCCCGGAACCGTCCCGCGTCGTCCGCCTGGGTCAGCAGGCCGAAGAAGGTCCGTTCCGCGGTGACACTGACCGAGGCCAGGTCCTCGGACTCGAATGCCTCGGGCTTGATCGTGCGAATCCGCGCCATTAGGCATTCCCCCCGTGCTGACGGCCGTCCCCGTCGTGGGGCATCGGAAACCGGGCGTTAAGGGGGGACCGGACCCAGGCTGCCGTGCAGGCCGGAATGTCCGGCCTTTCGTGCAGGGCAGTCGGCATGCAACACTCTCCTCTGAAGTACACCCGCGCCGGTGTGCCCCGTGGAAAGGGCCGGTGCGGTACTGGTGGGTAATCTCCGGCCCTGGCAGGGGCAAGAGTTCCATCTGACGGTCGGCGCCTGGGAGTTGCAGTCTCCTAGGCGCCGACGTCGTTTACGGGCCTATTCGGCCCGAGTGGTTCGCGCGCTCGCACATCACTCCTCGCGGTTGCTTCGTCCCGGGCGGGCGCCCGGGGGACGACGAACATATGCGGAGGCCGCGACAAGATCCAGACTTAGCTAAAGAACTCTCCACAAGTCGCGGAGAGGGTGCGCGATCCCTGGCCGCGGAGCCACCAAGCGTTGGCCGCCACCAGGTGGGCGCAAGGAGTCCGGCCGAGCGTCTCGGCGGTGATCATCAGGTGCCAACCGCGCCGTAGCCGTCGGCGGCCTGCGGGCCGGTCAGGCCCGGGTCCGCGCGGTACGCGATGACGTCCGGCACCGCGGACCGGTAGCCGCCGATGTGCGAGGCGCTCGTGTGTCCGGCGGAGTCCGGGATCAGGAAGCCCGGGCCCCACTGATCAGCCGCCGACGCGCTCGGCGCCAGCAGCGCACCCGCGCCCAGCGCCACCGCCGATACAGCCACCAGCGAACGCCGAAACCGGCGGCTGGCCTGGGAATTGGTGGCAGGTGATGCCACACTCATAGACGTCTCCAATTGGGGATGGTGCCGGACCCGGTCAACGGGTTTCTCAGGCCACGAGCTGGCCGGGTCCGACGGTCCGCTCCTCGGAATGGAGGGGCGGAGGGCTTCAAGAAATGAGGAACTGGCAAACTAAGACACCCGTCCGGGGCGCCGAGCAGCTCTGATAGGCAAAGTTACGTTACGCGCCTGTGCCGATCAACCGGCGGGGTTAAACTTTCCTCATTGTCCGTTTTTGCAGGTCACGCAGCAGCAGGAGTCGGGATGCCCACACGCCAGTTCGACGGCGCGCGTGTCCGCGCCGAGCGGCGGGCGGCCGACCTCCGGCAGGACGATGTCGCCAAGTCCATGGGCGTCGGCCGCGGGGCAATTGCCAAGTGGGAGACCGGCGCGACCGTCCCCGATGCACACAAGCTGCCCATGCTCGCCAAGGCGCTGGGAAAGCCGCTGGACGAGCTGTTCCCGCGGGACGGTGCGCCAGACCTCGCCGACCTTCGGTGCGATGCCGGTTATGCCCAGAACGAGACAGGCCGGATCATCGGGGCGCAAAGCCACATCCCCGTGTACAAGGCCGAACGCGGCATCGCTCGCCTGGACGACTCCTATGTCAAGCCGCTGGCGGGCGCCTACGGGGTGACCGTCGACGAGCTGCTGGCCGCGCAGGATCGCTCATTCGGCGTCCCCGCCGCAGCGCAATCCGATGAGCGTGTTCGAGCCCCCCGCACGGTCGCGGAGAAGATCAACTATCTCCTGGGGAATGCCTACTTCGGCCAGGATCCCCCGACCGATGCGGAGATCGCGCAGGCCATCAACGAAGAGGCAGGCACGACCGTCGCCACGGCGGACGACGTTCGCGCGCTGCGCACTGGCACCGTAACCTTCGCTTCCCCGGTGATATGCGCCGGCCTGGCCCGTGCGTTTCAGATCGAGCCTGCCTTCTTCGAGGACGACGCGGAGGTGAATCCCGCGGTGAGGGAGGTGCTGGAGAACATGCGCTTCCTGTGGTCGCTCCACGAAGGGCAGATCCTCGGCCTGGCAGCCCGCGGCAGCAGCGCTGGCCTTTCGGCTGGAATGATCGCCAAGATGAACGAACTCGTTGCCGAACTTCAGGAGAAGCTCCCCGACGCGCAGGGTGGCGCCTGACGCCAGCCCCCATTGCGGGCCCCGCTGCTCACAGAGTCCCTTCACGGCAGCAGTGCCTCGCCGCGACCGCCCCCAGGCCGTGCCGGCTGCGGTCAGCACGAAGTCCGGCCGCCAGGGCATGGCCGCCCATACATCGCGGGTGTCCTAGAGACCTCCCCGGCCAGGAGTACCCCGAGCAGGTCTTCAAGCTGGGAGATCGTCTGCTTGGGATCCTTCGCGTGGACCGTCGCGAAGCCGAGATCGGCTGCTGGGGGAAGGTAGCTTTCGGTGTCGTCAACGAAGACGCACTGCTCGGCGGGCAGCCCCAGAAGCTTCAGCGCGACCTGGAAGATCTCCGGATCGGGCTTGCGTATCCGGTGGTGCTCAGAGATCACCACCGCGTCATAGAGAGTGTCGAGGTCGTAGCCCTCGTAGAGGTTCCAGGGGGCGAGTCCGACGGAGTTGGACAGGACGCCCACCTTGATCCCCGCTCGTCGCGCGGCGGCAGCCGCGTTGATCATCAGGGGCTCGGGGCGCAGATCGGCGAAGATCCTGCCCATCAGGTTGTCCGGGGCGACCCCGAGCCGGGGCGCCGCGGCCTCGTTCCACTGGTTTTGGGTGATCGCACCGCGCTCCAGCTCGTGGGTACCCCGGGTCCCTTCCTCGTCCAGGTACAGCGCGGTGATGCACGCGCCCTCGGCCAGCCCCTCGCGCCGCTCGAAATTCAGCACGGCGGGCAGCAGCGGTGTGGTGAGCACCCCGCCGAAGTCGAGAACGAGACCGGTGCGGTGGGACATGCGCGAACTCCAGTGATAAGGACTCGTGTTGCCGATCACGCGCTTGGCCGCCCGGCGGGGACCAGGGCCGGAGGGTTTTCGCCGGTGCCGGTGGCGTCGCTGTCGGCGAGCGCAGGCTACGCGGACATGGAGAGTCAGGAACCGAACAGCGCCACCACGATGATCACCATGACGGCCTGCTGCTGCATGCCCTTGGACCAGGCGGTCTGCGGCCCCGGGCCGTGCTCCGCCAGCAGCCGGGTCTTCTCCCTCTGTTCGCCGCGGCGCCCGAGGAATCCGAGCGGAAAGCCCACGATGAGCTGTAGAGCGGCAGCGCCACCTCGGGGCCGAAGCCCAGCCGGTGAGCCCGGTCAGGCTACCGAGTGAACATCGGCGATCGGGGAGCCGGGCGCGTGCATGACATGGGCCGATCCCCGAGATCGCCTTTGTGCCGTTCTCCAGGCCCCGGGCGCTGCGCCCAGGTGAGGCACGCCGACGCGGCGATTGGGGCGCTGGACATCTCGGCGCCTGCGCGGGGTCGGATCAGCGGCCGATGATGGACCGGATGATGTGCGCGCTGGGCCGCGGGGCGCGGTTCCGGTCGAAGAGGCCGAACGGCACGTCGTATCCGTTGAGCCACTCGTAGTTGTCCACGCCGGTCCAGAAGTGGACGCCGGTGACGTCCATGCCGCCGGCGATGGCGTTGCGGACCTGGTCGAGGGCGGCTTGCAGGTACGCGGCCCGCACGGTGTCGTCGTCGCCGCCGTAGCCGATCTCGGCGACGAGGAACCGCTTGCCCGGCAGCTCGGTGTTCAGCCTGGTGAGGACCTCGCCGAGGCCCGGTGCCCACGCCGCGTAGCCCTGCGGCCCCACTGGTTCTCCCGCCGGGTAGGGCAGGAGGTCGCCCGAGGGGCTGACCGCCGCGGTGAAGTAGTAGCTGAAGCCGTACCTGTCGAACGCGTTTTCGTATCGCGGTGTCCGGGCCAGGTTCAGCCACGCTCCCCACACGACGGAATCGATGAGGGCGGTGGCAGCTGCTGCGTCGTCGCTGCTGTCGGCCGGGTGCAGCGGTACCAGGGCCTCGTTGGTGGAGGTGGGCTTGCCGCCCTGGCGCAGCCGCAGCGCGGCTTCGAAGTCGGCCTGGTGGACGGCTTGCAGGGCGGTGAGGAATTCTTCCTGCGAGGTGTGACCGGGAGGGAAGGCGCCGGTCAGGTACGCCTTTTGGACATAGGCGGTGGGGTCGTTGACCGGCATCCAGCCGCCGGCGAGGTCGCCGAAGGTCTCGGCGATGAAGTCGACGTGCCGCAGCCAGGTGGTGCCGGCCGTCGGGGAGAGGAATCCGCCTTCGTCCGCGAACCAGGTCGGCAGGGCGGTGTGCAGGAGGCAGACCCACATGGTCAGGCCCGCTTCGCGGCCGGCGAGGAGGATCTGCCGGTAGTGCTCGATCGCCTGGGGATCGTGCCGGCCTGGCTGCGGCTCGAGCCGCGCCCAGTCCAGGGACAACCGGTACTCGTTGAGACCCCAGTCGGCCAGCAGCGCGAAGTCCGAGGCGTAGAGCTTGTCGAAGTCGTTGCCGTTGCCGCTGCGGGGTGCCTTTCCGGCCTGCTCCCAGCCCCACCAGTTATCTGCCGGGGTCGCCCCCTGGCTCTGGGTGGCGGAGCTGGCGGTTCCCCAGGAGAAACCGGAGGGAAAACCGGGGGAGGCGGGGGCGGACGTGGTCATGAACGTGCTCTCCTGGTCGGTGCTGGCGGGTTTGGCGCCCGACGGCGGAACGACGCGTCGCGCCGGTACAGGCGTCACGGCTGGGCTCTCGAAGACACCGAAGAGCCGCGGGTTAGGTGTGTGCTGTGCGGGGATGGTCCTCGTATCACTGTGTCACGTTGTGGTGCAGCTGGCTGGCTGCACGGCCGCCGGCCGCCGACCGACTTCGCGGCAGCGAGCCGAGGGCGCGACGCTGTCGACGGAGGCGGGACTCCCCACGATGAGGCGTCGGCCATCCCGGTATCCCGGGGCGATCCTGGGCCCGCCGGGTCGGCTCATACCCCCAGTACCTCCTCCGCTCGGGCGAGCAACTGCTGGGCTTGGGAGGTGGTGATCTCGCAGTAGGCCCTGTGCACCCGCACCAGCCAGGCCGCTTCACTGTCGGTGTCGACGAACGGCTTGGTCTGCAGCGGTTCGGAAGGCTGAGGGCCCGGCTGCCGGTCGGCGACGGCCAGCAACGCGGCCTTGATCCAGTACGCCTCTGCCGCCGGCTGGTGGTCGCGGTGTGACGCGGCAGCTTCCTCGGCGGCGAACAGCAGTCCAGCCGGGGCGAAGTAGCGCAGTTTGTCGGAGGCGTCTGCGATGTCCTGGGTCCACCGGTCCAGGCGCACGTCGGAGGTCGTGTGTGCGCGGGTGACCTCGCGAAGACGCGATCCTGGCGGGTACAAGCTGGTGCCGGGGAAGGCGTCCATCAGGTCGCGCCATAGCGGGTACAGCCTGTACAAGGTGCGCCACGTCCTCCAGCGGACAGCGGCCGATTTGGTGGTGGGGATGCTCGCGCCCACCGCGACGATCACGAACAAGGCGTTCATCCATATAGCCGAGGCTTCGACGACGTCCTGCTCGACGGCCGGGTCCAACGGAGCGGAGACCGCCACCCAGATCAAGGTCAAACGGGCCGTTACGTAGATCAAGCCCATCCACATCGAGATGGCCATCAGCACCAATCCGATGCGCATGCTGGTGGTCTCGGCCCGCCGGGCCGCGCTCGTCCATTGCCAGCCGCAGACCGCAGTGGTGATGAGCGGGAAGAAGTAGAAGACGCTCATGTAGACCGCGGCGCCCCCCTGGCCGGCGTGGTCGGTGACGAAGTCGGCGCTCGGCGTCTTGCGGTCCACCACGGTGAAGAACAAGACGGTCAGCACCACCACACCTACCGCGCCGGCCTTGTACGCCACACGGGCGATCCAGCGGGAGACGCCGGCCATGCGTGCCGAGGTCTTGCCGTAGCTGGTGGCGACGTAAGTCAAGGCCGCCAGGATGGCAGCAGTGCTGGCGAAGTGTTTGAGCAGCGCCTCAAGGTCGACGACCGGGAGGCGGTCCAGGGCGTGGTGCACCGCGGGTGCGCTGAACCACAAGGCCAGGGCGAATCCTGCGTAGCCGCCCCACAGGGCCCGGCGGTGAGCATCGCCGTACCGAACAGCCGGCACGCGCCACACGGCGACAACGGTCATCACCGCTGGGGTGAGGTACTCGAAGAAAGCAAGCACGTGATGGTGCTCCTCAGGAAGTTGCGTGCTTGCCGCGACGCAGCGGGGCAACGGGGTGGGACAGCGAGGACTCGAGGAGGCTGACCATGTCTTCGCCGGCGACCGGCTGCCGGCGAGCGGACCGTTTGATCAGCGAAGCCGACAGCTCCGCCTGCTGTTCCTCGGGGGTGTCGTAGCTGAGCCGCCCCTGGACCAGGGCGGCGGGGAAACGCCGCAGCAGCCCCTCCCGGATGTGCTCGGGCACGTACCGCTCGATCTCGGCTTGCGTCAGCGTGGTTCCGTGGTCCAACCACTCGTGGGCGAGCTCGTGAAGGATGACGTGTTCGGTCTGATTGCGGCTCGCCCGCCGCCGGACGAGCACAAACGTGACCTCGGGCACCTTGACCCGAAGACCACACGCCGTGCCCAGTCGCGCATCGCGGTCGTCCAGCGGCACGAGCCGAATCTGGCGGCCCAATGCGCGCTCCATGTTGTGCACCAGCGCCTCGACGCTGAAGGGAACAGGCAGGGGAAGGTCGGCGAGCAGCCGCTCGCATTCCCTCACAAGAGCGCGGCGTGAGGGTTCGCTGCGCCACCACATGGTCGCTCCTATGGTGCTCGTGGCCGCCTGCGGCAGCTGCGGCGGGGCGCAGAGGCGATGCGTGCAGGGGCCTGGTGGTGCTGGGGACGGGCGGGGTGTCAGTGCCCCATGCCGGCGCCGCCGTCGACGGGCAGCACGGCTCCGGTGATGTAGGCGGCGTCGTCGCTAGCGAGGAACCGGACCGCGGCGGCGATCTCACAGGGCTCGGCCTTGCGGCCCAGCGGCACGTCCCGCTTGAGCATCTCCGCCTGCTTGTCGTCGCTGAGCTGGGCGGCCATGTCGGTGTTGGTCAGCCCCGGCGCGACGACGTTCACGGTGATCCCGCGGGAGCCGAGCTCACGGGCCAGGGAGCGGGCGAAACCGATCAGGCCGGCCTTGGAGGCGGCATAGTTGGCCTGGCCGGCGGCGCCGAGCAGGCCGACTGCGGAGGGGATCAGGACGACCCGGCCTCGGCGTGCCCGCAGCATCCCGCGGCTGGCGCGCTTGACCACCCGGAACGCGCCGGTGAGGTTGGTCTCGACGACCGAGGTGAAGTCGTCTTCGGACATCCGCATCAGCAGCTGGTCGCGCGTGATGCCGGCGTTGGCCACCAGGACCTCCACGGGCCCGTACGCCTCCTCCACCTGTTTGAAGGCAACCTCAACCTGTTCCGGGTCGGTGATGTCGCAGCGGACCGGCAGGCAAGCGAGATTGATCAATTCGGCGGGCGGCTCGCCATTGCGATAGGTGAAGGCGACCTTGTCACCGTTCTCGGCGAATGCCAGAGCGGTTGCGAAGCCGATTCCGCGGTTTCCCCCGGTCACCAAAACCGTGCGCGACACGACAGGGCCTTCCTATAGAGCGAGTGCAATGCGGAGCTGCTGGCTAGGCGGCGCTCCAGCCAGATCAGACTCTATGGCGCACTTTGGACCCCGTTAGCCGCAAAAGTTCGCTGAGGGGAACTGGCACTTCCCCCGGCTACCCGCAGGTAGACAGAAGGTTCGCGGTTCGACGTCCCTCTCGGCGGGGGCTCACGCCTTCCGGCCTGGGAAAACGTCCCTGCTAGCCTCGAGCGAACCCGGAATTCGGCCCCGGGATCACGTCGAGGGATGTGACACAGAACTCATGAACCTTGTGATGCGACCGTTATGAACCCGTCAAGATCGAATCAGCAAACCATTACCCGCGTTCTACGCCAGGCTCGCGCCCGCCTCGACCCTCGGGACATCCCCGGCTTCGACGCTGCCTTCGGCGCCCGCAGCGAGCCTGGCTTGTGACAGCACGAGGTGGCCCACCTCCTCGGCATCTGCGCTAAGTGGTACAGGGAGCTTGAGCTGGGCAAACGCCGGAACTTCTCGACAGCACTCCTGCTCTCCGTGCGGCGCGTCCTATGACTGGACGATGCGGAGTGGGACACCGTGTGGCGCTTGACGCACGACCGCCCGCCAGCCGATGTGCTGTCAGCCGACACCGCCGCCCTTCGCGATCTCCTGCGGGAGTCGGTCCGGGCATTTGTGCACGCGCAGCGCTGGCCCGCCTACCTTTTGTGATCACCGCTGGGACGTTCTCGTCTATAACGCTGCGGCCGTACGCGACTATCCGTGGATGCTGCACGACGTCAACGTGATGGAATGGGTCTTCACGTATCCCGAAGCCCGGACCCAATTGATCAACTGGGAATCGGACTGGGCGATGCCGATGATGGCACAGCTGCGTCTGCATGCAGAACGGTGGCCTGCTGATCAACGAATGAAGATCGTTATAGACGCGATCTTTGCGGACTCCACTGCTAAAGCTCTATGGAATTCGCCGAAATTGCCGACACTTTCCCATCCGCCAGCGGCGGCGACACGGAAACTGTACCTGCCACGCAGAGGCGCCAAGGAGTTCGAGGTAAGTCTCCTGACAATGAAGGTTGATGAGTTGTCGTCATGCCGTTTGATGACTGTCAGGCCCCTGGGGGTGGCACAATGATGCAGCTCTCCACGGGAATTTGTCCGGCAGGCCAACGGCCATCGGATGCACCGTACTTGGACGCGCTCGTACCCGATGCTGTCCTCGCCTACGTACAGCCCCAGGGCGGCTGGTGCGTCTGCAACGCAGGTGTCCTGATCGGCGAAGCCACCGTCATCACGCACGAGCAGACCCGGGCGGCGATGCGACGCGACGGCTGTTGACTGCCTGCCATATGGCCCGACGCGAACTGGGGCGCTATCGAACTCCCCCTCCCCGAAGTCACCGATGCCTTGGCCCGCCGCTCGCCCTGGCCGAGGTGGAGATCGCCCTCCACGCACTCCTGACCCGATTCCCCGGACCACGCCTCGCCGTAGCCGCCGAAGAGCTCCGGTGGCGCCACACACGACTCATGCGGGGACTGGAATCCCTGCTGGTATTCACCAAGTTGAAGGCCCTGTGGACCGGATACGCCCGAAGGGCGCTGTCCGCTGTACTCGGCATGCCAGGATCGGGCGCATGTTGAATGGGCTGGGGGCTGGATCGCTGCGGGAGCTGTGCTTCAGGGCTGAGTGCTTGAGAGCCGAGGCCGGGCGCTGGAAGCCGAACACATTCGATCTTCGTCTGCTCCGGGCGCTTGATCAGAGCGAACCGTTTCGCGTGCCCCTGAGCACGGACCCGGGGAGGGACACCACACTCGCGCCGCTCGCCGTTTCGCGTGAGTCTGCCGCCGTCATCTCAGGTGATGCGATCACGGCGGCGTTCGTCGCCTCGGGAGTTCGGCACGTCAACCGGATGGATAGCCGTCTTGTGATGGTGCTGCGCGACGCGGCGGGGCTGCAGGAGTTCCCTTCCGCTGCGTACACGCCAGCAGGCAAAGAGGCCCTGACAGCCGTGACGAAACTGGTCCGCTCTGCTGCCGCGTACCAGCCTTGGTGGTCACGGCTCCGACCCACCCGACGTCGGCCCGCGACAGCAGGCAGCCCTACGATCTTCCGGTAGCCGACCGGCTGCCCAGGGTCCAGCCGGTAGGACGGGAGGAGTCGTGGTGCAGGAATGGGAGCGGGCGTGCGAGCGCGCTTCGGACGTGGCTGCCAGTTACCTGGGGGAGCCAGATGATCCTCGTGGTACGTGGGAGTGGACGGCTGTCACCGGCATCCTGTCCATGGCCTTCGCGGCCCTGGGGAAGGGCATCCAGGGCGGGGTCGGCGTGGTCGGTCTTGGAACGCTGCTGTGGCACCTGCAGCAGGGCCCCGGGCACCTGCGGGCTCTCGTCGTCCCGCTGGTCGGCGACCGGCTCGCCGCGGGCACGGACAGCGCCCCGGACGCAGCCGGGGCCGTGGATGATCCTGTGGTGGCGCGTTGGCTGTGGCTGACACGGACCTGGCCCGAGGCGGCGCATGCTCACGAGCGTCCTGCGCCGGGCAGTGCGCCGCTTTGGGACGGCCTGCCGCGTGTGTACCGCCGTGAGCATCCGGAGCCCGCGGTGGAGATCGGTGCCGACTGGGCGCTCATGGCGGCCAATACGGCGCTGGCCCGCCAGCGTGGCGGCCTCGCTCCTCAGACCCGGGTGCGGATCGTCGGTGGTGAGGAGGACGGTGGCTCCGCCACGGTGATCCTTCCCGCGTGGGAGCTCGATGACGAAGCCCGCGATGTCAACTCCGGCCCGCCGGCCTCGTACTTGGTGCGACTGGGGGCCACGGGTGACCGGGGCGTTCAGTTCGAGCCGCTGCTGGTGTCCGGTGACCGGGTGCGCGTTCTGGAGCTGGAGGACGAGCAGGCGCCGTTCGGCGCGGACCGGACGTTCACCACGGTGTGGGGGGCGTGCTCGATGTGGGCCGGCGCCCTGGTGGGCTGGCACCGCGTCCGCACGCCCGCCGCATGGAGCGGGGCCGATGCCGGGGAAGCCGGGCGGCTGCCGTTGGTGAACGGCCTGGTCGCCCTGGCTCTGTTCGTCACGGCGCGCGCCGAGGGCCTGGACGACCCCGCCGATGGGACTGCTGTTGCCCGTACCCCGCTGATGCCGGCCGCGGACCTCCTGCCCGGCCGGTTCGGCGGCCTCTACCGGGTCGACGAACTCCTCAACCGGGTGATCTCCGAAGTCGGGCAGCAGCCTGAGCGCGGGCCCCTGGAAGAGGTACGCCATCTGTGGAAGTCGTTCGAACGCACCGGGCGGGAGGTACGGGAATGGGCGACGGGGACGGCGAACGAGGTGCTGCTCGCGCACGCCGGCCAGCTGCGCGTCCCGGTCGGCCTGAGCGCCCGGGACATCCTCGCCCGCATGAACAGCGGACAGCTGCAGGTGACCCTGGCCGACCGCGCCGAGGACCTTGTCGCCGATGCCCAGCAACGCTCCCACGACGCACTCGGGCCCCTCTTCGAGAACTGAGCCGCCGCGCGGCGGGCTCCTGCGGCCCGTGGCCGGCGGAGCCCGTGCTGGCGCCTACTTCCGCTTGCGCTTGGACGTCCTCTTCGGCTGAGTACGGACCACACCGGTGCGGGCTGGGGGTGGCGGCGTGCGCCGGGGGGTGCCCTCTGCCGCGCGCAGGATGGCACCCAGGCGTTCGTGCAGGGCGGTCTTCTGCTCGGGCGTTGTGGCGTCGGCGGGGGTTTCCAGCAGGTGCTGCTTGGCGACGGCGATGATGTCCGCTTCCCACACGGCTCGTTCGCCGGCATCGCGGGGCAGGGGGTAGTCCCCGTCGTAGAGCTGGTTGAGGAAGGCGAGGGCGTCCTGGTCGCTGATCTCGGTGATCATTTCGCGGTCGGGCGTCTTGAGGGCCTTGGCCTCGCTCTCCCGGATCTCCTGGATCAGGGTCAGGCGGGCGGATTCCCGGGAGCGGTGGACCTTGGGGTGGACGCACAGCCAGGCGGCGGTCGCGGCGAACGCCAGCAGTCCGGGAGCCTCGTCCCCGGCCGTCGGGCTGAACTCGGCGTCGTGGCCGTCTTCGTTCATGGCGGTCAGGAGACGCTGCGCGGCCGCCCGGTGTTCCGCCGGAGCATGCCGTGCGAGCAGATCACCGGCGCCGCCAGCGGCGGCCCGGTTGGAGATGTGGGCGCCGTGCGTCTCCGCCAGATAGAAGAGGTCGTTGGCCAGTGCAAGGGCCTGCCGGGCGGCGAACTGGAAGCGCGGCTGCGGATACGGCAGCCGGCCGGGATCGTCATCCCACGACGCGATCCGCTCCACCACCGCGGCCAGGGTCTGGGCGTCCTCGTCGATGAACGCCAGCACTGCGCGACGCGACAGAGCGTGCATCCGCCCCGTCCGCTCGACCATGCCATCCGGCAGCTCATCCATGAGGGACCCGACGACGCTGCGCATCGCCTCCTGCTCCGTGCCCAGCGGAGCATGGCCGACCACGCGCTCGGCCTGGCGCGCCGCCTTCCGGGCGGGCTGCGCACGGACGGCGGCGATCATCATGGCCAGTTCGAAGGCCAGCATGACCTGATCGTCCTGGGACTGGGCGGCGAACTCCGCCTGCGCACGCTTGACCATCCTGGTCGTTCCGTGGACGGCCTCGACCGCGCGCCGGGCCAGCCCGACGGGGTAGGTGGCCGAGTCCTGCGGGAACGGTTCCAGGTGCTTGAGGTACTCCGGCGACATGATCGAAGCAGCCACCTGCGCCCACGTCCGCCACAGGCCGGCGCCGTGTCCTTCCTCGGCGACGAGACGGGTGATGGCCCGGTTGGCTTCGGTGTAATGCGCTTCGGTCAGGGCACAGATCGCCCAAGCCGCGGCGCTCACCCACCCCGCGTTCGGGGCGGCGGCGAACTCCTCATGTGCCTTGTCCTGCTCCAGCAACTCCTCCAGCCCGCCGGCCAGGCGGAGAGCATCGCCGACGTGCTGCCCCAGGTGCTCGACGAGCAGCGCGCGCTCGTCCGGCGTCAGCTCGACAACGCACCGTCCGGCGGCGCTCGTGACCTCGGCCGGCTCACCTTGGTCCGCGGCGTCGCACAGGTCCCGCCCGAGGTGCACCCAGCGGGCGGCCGGGTCGGTGACCCCGGCGAACAGCGGGCCGGAGGAACCCGTCATCGCTACGGCAATCTGCGACCACGCGGCCAGCAGCGGCGAGAGGCGGTCGGCGTCGTGAGCCAGACCGTCCTCGACGAGCAAGGCGGTGGCGGACCACAGGTTCGGATCGTTGACCAGCGTGCCGGTCAGATTTCGAGCGTCGTCGAACTCGGCTTGTCGGATCAGCATGCGAGCGCCGTGCCCCCCAGGGTGCGGATCGCGGAGCCCTTCTTTCCCGGGGGCTGCCGCGGTGTGATGACGGATGCCGTGCGGTGCCAGCGTTTCAGCAGGCCGACGCCGACAGCAAGGCGGGGCTGCTGACGCGGCCAAGGGGGGCTTCGAGACTGGCGACTTGTCACGCTTTGCTCCTTGGCGGGCTGCTCGCGGCGTGTACGGCTGGATCCGGTGGGCGCAATGCTCAGATTGCCGTCCCGGTCCGTGGTCTTATGGGACTTCACCGAACGCGCTGACGGCCACGCCGGGCAGCACGCTCAACGCCGAGGGGGCACACCGTCATGCCGTTGATTCTGGAACAGCTGCGTGCGTGGCAGGGCGAAGGAGGCCCTGCAACCTGGCAGGCCTCCTGGGAACGAACCATCGAGCTGGTGGGACCGCTGTGGGAGGGGCGAGGCACGAACGTCGACGGCGTACTCCTCGCCGACGGCGCAGCCACCCTGACGATCGCTCTCTACGTGATCGCGAAGGCCGAGGGAATCAGCCCGGCGCAGGTGACGCGGGCCCAGGTCGAGGAACTGCGCGGAGAGGCCAGCAGCCGGTTCACCAAGGGGCCACAGGAATGGGAGCGGCGGCTGCGAGCGGCGGGCCACGACCCCGACGACCCGGATGACCCGGTCGCCATCCAGTGGCAGCGACTGCGCGAGGACCACCGGCCGCCGGACGGCGCGCCGGACGAGGTCTGGGAGGACGCGTTCACGCGATGGGGGCCCGGCTTCATCCAGGGCCTCAACCGCACGCTGGCACCCATGTGGTCCCTGTCCTTCTAACACGACCCCGTCGCCGTGCTGGCAGTGACGAACGAGGGAGCCCGGCGCCATGGGATGGACACGCACGACGACGCAGGTCCTGTACCGGGGGCCGTTCGTCACGCTGCACCGCGACGACGTGGTCCGGCCCGACGGCAGCCCGGGAGTGTACGAACACGTTGCGGTCGATGACAGCGTCCGCATCGTCGCGCTGAACGGCGCCGGTGACGTGGTACTCGTGGAGGACGACTTCTATCTCCCGCAGCGGCGCATGATCCACCTGCCCGGCGGCGGTACGGACGGCCAGGACCCACACACCGCGGCGCTGCGGGAACTGGAAGAAGAGACCGGGCTCATCGCGGACACCCTGCAGCCCCTGGGCATCCTCGACCCGCTGCCCTCCACCACCAAGGCCCGCACACACCTCTTCCTCGCCACTAGGCTGCGTCCCGGGCGGCAGGCCCGGGAGAGCACAGAGCTCGGGATGACCGTGCTCCGGTGGCCTCTGGGCGAGGCCGTCGAAGCGGTGCGTTCCGGCCAGATCACCGAAGCCACCAGCGTCGCTGCACTCCTGCTCGCCCACCTCGCCGCAGACCCTGACGCCTGACCTGGCCGTGCGCCGTCAAGACGCCTGCAGCAGGCGCGCGGCCAGCTCCTCCGCCTCCTTGCGGTCCAGCGCCAGCGAGCAAGCGGGTTCCTCGTCGTGCACGTGCCGGGTGACCCGGACCTCCCACACCTCCGCACGGCTCTGCGGATCCACTTGATAGTGCTCGGTCAGCTGGTACCAGTGCAGGACCGTTTGCACCGTCACCCGATGCGGCCGGGGGCTGGACTGCCGCCGGACGTCGACATGGTGGTGCTGGTGCGCGGCGCGGATCACCTGCCGCAGCTGTTCCGGCACGGTCTGCGGATTGCTCGCCTGGGCGAGGAGGGCATCGAGGTCCTCGGCGCACGTGGGGTGCGGGATCTGGGCCAGCCGGTCGTCCAGTCCGGGCGGCGGTCCGTCCTTCAGTGATCCCGGGCTCCGCCGCGGCCACCGGTGATCGGTCGCCGGAGCCAGGTGCTCCGCGTCGATGCGCTCGGTGCCCTGGACGTCATCGAAGTCGACCACGTAACCGGCGGGCCCGATCACCTGCTGTGCTCTGTCGTCGAACTCCCAGCCGACGTCGGACACATAGCCGGCCTGGCCCTCGAAGGTGCCGGCCATTGCGCGGACGCGCTGGTGGATTTCGTATCCGCCGTTCGCGGCGCTGAGGGCGGCGGCGACGGCACCGGCGGCCCAGTGGGTGCAGATCTCGATGGCTGGGTCCGGAAGAGCATTGGCGATGCCCCGGCTCATGCCCTCCCACCGTGCCTCCATCCGGGGCAGGAGCTCCTCGCCGCGGCCCCGCAGTTGCTGGAGAGTGCCGTCCCACTGGGAGGTGCGATTGCGACGGCGTATGGGCGCGTCGGGATCCCAGGTCTTGTTCAGCCAGCACCACCGCGCGACTACCGGATCCGCCGAGCTACCTGGACCTCCGGCACCGGCCATGGCGGCGCTGGCGCCAGGAATGGTCTCCTCGACCAGCGTGATGACGCGCCCGTCGTCCCGCAGCCACCACAGCACGGACGCCCACGGCACGCTGTCGACGTCGCGGTTACTGCGCACATGGAGGGCGTAGAGGGTTACGGCGATGATGTCGCGGATCGCGACGTCGTCCCAGCAGTCCTCGTCCACGCTGCCCAGGCGTGAGGCTGCCGCGCCCGTGGCCCGGCGAAGAGCCGCCTGCCACGGCCCGTCACCGGCCGTCGACTTACTCATGCCCATCTCCTCCTGACAGCTGCGCGGCCCGGAAGAGGAACTCCCGGATCGCGGGCGTGGTTTCGAGCCGAGCGGTACTGGCTCCTGGGCCTGGAACGCATCAGATCACGCAGGGCCGCCCGCAGTCTCGCGGATGCGGCGATGCACATCCACCGCCGCCCCGCCCCTGCGGCGAACGATGGCGGGTCAAGTCGTCAGCGGGAGAGCGGAGACCGGGGTCCAGGAGATCTCCCAGGCCGTGTTCCCGTCCTCGCGGGCACGTTCACGGAACTGGACATCCAGCAGGTGCACGCGGTCGACATGGAAGACGGCGTGGCTGGGCGCGATGCGCCGCAGGGCGCTCTGGAGCGGGTCACTGTCGGCCGTACCCCAGCTGTACCCGAGGGAGAGGTGGTGCCGGCCTCCATCGTGCTGGATCACCTCCGGTCCGCGGGCCTCGCGGAAGGCATCTCGCACCCGGCCCCGCAGGTCCTCCAAAGGGCCGTCGGGGGAGAGGTCCAGCAGGGCACCGGCCTTGTTGGCCACCGGGGAGCCGGCCGTCACCTGGAACGGCTTCGCCCCGGCGAGATGC
This sequence comes from Streptomyces sp. NPDC002536, assembly GCF_053594995.1. NCBI lineage: Bacteria > Bacillati > Actinomycetota > Actinomycetes > Kitasatosporales > Streptomycetaceae > Streptomyces > Streptomyces sp. NPDC002536. The sequence goes on along the minus strand of NZ_JBSFWU010000002.1, from coordinate 65,709 downwards.
CGCTCCAGGGCGTCGGCCAGCGCGGCGCGTTCGTCCGGGCCGATGTTCTCGGAGCTGGTGTCGGCGACCATCTCGACGGTGACGTGGAGCTGCGAGTTGCCGAGCAGCGTGATCGGGAACGGACGCATCGCCTCGCGGCAGGCCGACACTAGCTGCGCGAGATGGCGGTCGACCGTCAGGTCCGGGAGCAGGTAGGCGTGCAGGACGCGCATGCCGTCGGCCCACGCGGCTCCCTGGAACTGCGGGATGAACTTCCTCACGGTCGGTATCCTTCCCTTCGAGCGGCGGCCGGTTGAGCTACCGGCCGGGGGCCTTGTCCGAGCTGTATCTCGGCGATCGGGGTCCAGGTGTACCGGTCGCGCCAGAGCTGCTGCTGGTCCACCAGGACCGCCCGAGTCACGGTCATCCGGGCCCGGGGCGGGCGGAGCTTGACCAGCGCCTCGGCGAGAGCGTCGGAATCCCAGTGGGCGCTGCTGTACGCCAAGCTCATGTGAGGCCAAAACCTCGCGTCCCGCGGAGACGGCAGAACACCGGTGCCCAGGACGCTTTCCGTGACCTGCCGCAGGGTCCGGTAGAGGGCGGAGATCTGCTCCTCCGGGTAGAGCGCGGCGATGACGCCGTTGTGGACGGCCTGGGCGGGGCCGACCTCAAGCTCGAACGGCGCAATGTCCCGCGCGGCCAACTGGGCGGCTGCGGCGACGGCGTCGGCCTGGCCGGGGGAGAGGGGGCCGACGGACTGGATCGTGGCATGCAGCCACTCGACGGGGATCGGGGCGAGCTCTCGATGGCGGCCGAGCAGCTCGGCGTGGGCGCGGACGAAGGTGTGCACGGTCGGCTGGTCGTCGAAGAGCACGTGCCAGTGGGCGCGCCGCTCCCCTTGAGGCCAGTGATGGGTTTCCCAGAAGTCCTTCACCCGGCCACCTCCGCTAGGACCAGGTCCACGACGACGGGCAGGTGGTCGGATGCGGCGAGCGTGTCGGGCGTGCGGACGGTGCGGTGCGCTCGCAGGGCCGGGGCGAGGTGTTCGGTGATGCGGATGGTGTCGATGCGCCGGGGCCCCCACCGGTCCGGGTCGCCCTGGCCGTCCGCCCAGTGCCCGGTGGTCGGCTCCCAGGGCACGTCGAGGGCGGCGGCGGTATCGAGGAGGCCGCCGCGGCGCAGGACTTCGCTGGCTCGGCGGTCGGCTTTCGGCGGCGCGGTGGGATCGTCGCGCCATTCGACTTGGTACTCGAGATCGACGTGGTCCTGGCCGGTGTACGGGTCGTCATCGAAGAGCGTGCCGTCGGGACGGCGGTCGGCGCTGATCGCGTTCCAGTCAGCCCCGACAGCACCCGGGATACCAGCGCGGAACGCGGAAGTAACGCGGCGGGCCTCGTTGTAACGCCAGTCGGGGCGGAAGGGATCGGCGTGGAAGGAAGCGAACTTGACCTGGGGACCGCCGGCGTCGAGGACGAGCGTCGCCAGGCTGTGCCAGAAATCGGGTGCCCCGTTGTAGGCCCGCCACCCGCCGGGCACGGCGGTGAGGTCGGTGTGCCAGAGCAGTCCGGTGTGGAAGTGGTGCTGGCTGGAGGCCAGCGCGGGGCCGGCGGGGGCACCGGTTGTCGGGTCGGGCGCCGTGGTGCAGGTCAGACCGGTGTCGTCGGCCAGCTGCCACAGGATCTTCGCGGCGTCGTCGGGCTCGGCTCCGATGATCTCCTGGACGGCCAGAACCTGCAGCTCCAGGTTGCGGATCGCGCGGACGATGCAGTCGTAGCGTTCCTGATCCGAATCCCTACGGGGGGAGGCGAGGTTGAAGAGGTTGTAAGTGCCGAAACGTACGGTCACGGATGCTCCAGGTGCTCGCGGCGGATGATGACGCGGTGTTCCTGCGCGCGGTGCGTTGCGGTGGCTATTTCGTGGCGGTGACGTAGACGCTGGCCCATTGCCGCTTCGGCTGGGCGAGGGCGGGATCGAAGGACCACGGCTCCACGGTGCGGAACCCGGCCTCGGTGCACAGCTGGATGAGCTTGTCCTGGTCGTAGGCCCAGAGGTGGGGGGTGTACGGCGGGTTGTCGTCCTGGTCGCGGAAGAACAAGTTGATCAGGTCGAGGAAGGTGTTGATGTCACCGAGGCAGTCCCGCTTGCCGTACCACCGGCGGGTCATCTCCTCGGCCAGCTTGGGCGCGTTGGGGTAGTGGGCGAGGACGAAGTGGGCGTCGGGTACTCCGGTGATCAGACAGCCGTCGTCAGCGAGAACGCGGTGGGCTTCGCAGGCGTAGCGTTTGGCCGAGCGCGGGTAGTCGATGTGCTCCAGGAAGTGCTCGGAGAACATGATCTCCACGCTGCCGTCGCGCAGGGGAATTCCTTCACGAACGTCCCACACCAAGTCGGCCGGCGGCAGGGCGTCGATGTTGTAGAACCCGTCGATGTGATGGCTGCCGCCGCCGATCTGCACGTTGCGGGGGGAGACGTCGACGCGCCGGGTGGGCCAGGCGCGCAGGCTCGCGGCATGGTGGCGGCTGATGGCGGTTTCCCGGGCCAGGGCACGCAGGGCACGGGCGAGCCCGTGCCCGGTGCCAGGCTCCTGGAGGAGGGCGCTGATCTGTTCGTCGAGGAGGTCAAGGGACCGTTCACGGGGGTGCGTGGTCACGGAAAGCTCCTTGCGCCGGGGTCAGTTGGGGGAAGGGGCGGGGACCTTCCACTGGTTGTTGCGCATGAGCGTGTACTTGATGTCCACCAGGCGGGGTGCGATGAGCAGGTCGAGCTGTTCGACAGGGTGCACGCGGCCGGCGTCGTCCTGAACGGCACGGTGGATGCGGTACTGCAGGTCCGGGTATGCGGGGTTGATGCCAACCTCGCCCTTGGGCATCGTGCCGGTGAAAGGGGCAACGATATCCATATGATTCCAATAGTTCCAGGCTTGGAGGGCTTTGTACTGGTCGAAGTAGAAGTAGAAGTCGGGGTAGCGGCCGAAAGTGCGCAGTTCCCGGTGGATCAGGTGGCCCAGGAGCGGGCCGAGCTGGGTGGTGAGGCTGTCGAATTCCCACCGGGTGTGATGCCAAGCTTCGGGTACCTGGCCGTGGGCGAAGAGCCGGGCCGCGACCAGGTAGCTGATCCGGTCGCGCAGGTACCGGCGGGCGTGACCGGCGTCCAGGGTCGTGTCGATGTGGGCGAGCAGGGAATCGAGCTCGTCGGGCGGGGGCCGGAACTTCGCCAGGTCGAACTTGCCCGCCATGTCCGTGAGGGCGGAGAAGAGCAGTTCCTTGTAGAGCCAGTTGTTGAATTCGCCGTGCTCGGCGCGCTCGCGGGTCTCACTGCTGGTCGAATGCAGCATGAGGTATTCGGCGAGGGCCTCGAAGTAGAGGTAGCCGAGGATCGGCAGACGGGGGATCGCCTCGTCGAGGAGAGCGAGGAACGCCTCCGGGGTGACCGCGGCACCGTCGAGGACAATCGCGGAGGCGAGGGCGAGGAACGCGCCGCTGTTCTTGGCCCGGCTGACGACCGTCTCGCGCAGCTGGTATCGCTCTTCCTTGGAGAGCAGGTATTCGAGGTTGGTGTAGATGTTGAGGTGGATAGTGCCCAGGCGGAGGTAGTCGATGCCGGCGAGGCCGCGGTAGGCGGCGCGAGGCCGGGTGATCTCGAAGAGCAGCGGGGTCGGCCGACGGTCGGCGTGGCCTATGCGGGCCATGAACGCGGGGGCTTCCTTGCTCAGAACGTACTCGCCGAGGTTGTGCATCCGAAAGCCGCTGCCGCTGGCGGCCACGGGAGTGCAGTAGATGCTGCCGACCAGGCACCCGCCCGAGGGGTAGAGAAACCCGTTCTCGTTGATCTGCTCCAGTGCGTGGGTGACGTGCATCAGATGCAGGGGCCCGTCCCCGACGAGGGCGTCGAAGAGCGCGTTGTCGCGCAACAGGGCACCCTGGGGTGCCTGGGCCAGGCGCTCGTGCCAGGAGGCGGTCTGCTCGGCCAGCGGGTCGTCGGCATCGGCGGCCGGGGGGATGACAGGGGTGTCGAAGAAGGCGTGCGCGTCCGCCCACAGGTGGTAGCTGTCGAGGGTGTCCATCAGCGGCGTAACCCCCACGCTTCGAGAGCCTGGGCAACGGCGTCCGCGCTGCCGAGGCCGGCGAGGTGCGCGGCCTCGGAGGCGACCACCAGCTCGAACGCCGCAGCCTGGAACGAGGCGAAGGAGGAGCAGCGCACCCGGGTGGCGTCCGGCCACCAGGACAGCTTCGGCAGCCGGTAGCGGTCGAGTGCATCCGCGGCCTTGAGGAGATCGGTGACGTCCTGGGCCTGGCTGTAGTCGTCCGTCTCGTTGCAGGTGAAGATGTCGTACGGCCTTTCGTGTAGCCGCACTGCGGTCTGTGCCGTGTTGATGCGGCGGGCGGTGGCCGCTAGTTGGAAGTGCTGGCACACCGTGGAAGCGCTGTGCGCCAGCCACGTAGCCGCCCGTGCTCCGTGGCCGCGGTCGTCCTTGTCGTGGAAGCGGCGGCAGTCGTGCACGGCCGCGGCCATGACCAGGGTGGCCGTCGCGTCCTCGGGCAGGCCCTCGGCTTCGGCGAGCACGGCGGCCAGGGCGGCTGTGCGCATGGCGTGCCGGATGCCGTGGAGGGAGTCGGCGAGACGGGGCTCGGCCAGCCACGCGGTGGGGATCGCGGCACGCAGGACCAGCTGCTGCACGGCGGGCCGCAGGCGGAGCACCGGGCTGTTGGAGAAGACCGGGCGGTGGGCCTCGATCCACCGCACGGTGGCGTGATCGGTGTACTGGTGGCGCGGGAGCTGCTTGCGGGCGGCCAACTCGACCAGGCTCTCGGCCGGCGGGGTGGTACGCATCGGATCCTCCCCAAAGACGAGGGACAGCACAGCGCGGAGACAACCGCCGTGATCAGTTCTGCGGGAGCGCCTTCGTGGACGCGGCGTTGCGGGCCGCCTGTTTCCGCTCGAACACGGTGGTGAAGTCGGCAAGCTCCTGCTCCGACATCAGCTCCAGGCCCAGCTCCTTGGCCACCCCGGTGATCCTCTCGGCGGCTTCCTGCCGGGCGGCCGGGCCGGCCTCGTCGCCCAGCAGGACCTCGAGCTCGGCGTGGTGCCCCCACGCCTCGCTCCACTTCACGGCGATCTCGACGCCGCGCAGGCGGTAGTTGTGGCGCTGGTTGAACGCCCCGTGCATCAGGGGCGCGAACCCCAAGGCGGCGAAGATCTCCACGGCCTTGGGCACGTCGGCACGGGCGATGGCGATCTCGGTCTCGGGGAACGCAGCCCCCGCGCCGATCTTGCTGTGCTTCAGGGTGATCTTCGCAGACCCCGCGGTGATGTTGTCCGTGACTTTCAGGAGCTTGTCCGGGAACGTGTAGAAGTAGATCTGTTTGTCGTCGACGCCCAGGTCGGAGCCCTCCTTCTCCAGGCGAGCGATGAGGCGGTCGCGCGTGGCTTCGTCGAAGCGGGCGCGCATCTCGATCTCTACGGGCACAGCGATGTCCCTTCCTGCGGGCATGACTGACCAGGCCGCAATAGCCCAGGCGGAGCCCACGGTCGTACGGCCGGTGGAGAAATCTGATGACAGGTCAGGCGGCGGCGTCCGACAGGCGCTGGCGCCGCCGCCTACATGGTGCTGCTGACGAGGGTCAGCCGAGATCACCGAAGCGTGCGTTGAGCACGCCCTCGTGAAGGTAGTTCGGCAGCGCGACGCCGCCCACCGAGGTGCGGCGGGTGGCCACCTGCTCCTCCGTGGCGGACGGGAAGCCCGCAAGGAGCTGACGGCACTGGTCCACCCACTGGCGGGAGGCGTCCCAGTCGCCCTGGTCACGGGTGAGCGAGGCCAGCGCGAACGCCGTCTCGGCCGCCGCCCACCGGTCGGCCGACAGCTCGCTCTGGAAGACCGACTCCAGCTCCGTGACGGAGGCGACGCGGGTCTCGTTGGTCATCAGTGCCCTCTCTGTTCAGTGTGCGATCCAGTGCTGATCAACGCGGCGGATGCCCTCGGGGTGACGGCGCCGAAGGTCAGTAGGTGAAGATCTCGGCGAGCGTGCGGTACTCGTGCAACTCCTTCTCGTCGAACCACAGCTCCACCTCCTGCTTGGCCTCATCGGCGTTGCCGGACGCGTGCACGAGGTTCGCCACGGCCTTGCCCGACGCCACACTCGCGCCCTTGCTGTAGTGCGAGAAGTCGCCCCGGATGGTGCCGGCCGGGGCCTCGTTCGGGTACGTGCTGCCGACAATCTTGCGCACCGTGGCGATCGCGTCGAACCCTTCGAGCACGAGCGCGATCACCGGACCCTGCTGCATGAAGGCCGCGGTGAAGTTGTAGACCTCCGACCCCAGCCGCTCCTCCAGATCGAAGTAGTGGCGCCGGGTGAACTCCGCGTCCATCTGCTTCATCTTGACGCCGACGATCTTCAGCGCCGCGTCCTCGAACCGGGCGATGATCTTCCCGGCGAACCCTCGTACGAGAGCGTCGGGCTTGAGGAGCACGAGCGTGCGCTCGACGGTCTGATCCTGCGTCATGGATGGCTTCCCTTTCGTCTCGCACGCCGGGGAGGAGATGAGCACCCGGCGCACCGAGATCAGAGGTTACCGGCGTCGAAACCTTGGGCATGATCCGATGGTTCACACCGCGCTGCACATAAGTCACATGATCAGCATGCGAGTTATGGCAAATGGCACGCGACCCTGGTTGATCTTGCGGCAGGTTGAGGCCCACTACGGAGGGGTGTCTGGTCGTAGAATCGGGGCCGGCGGACGTGATCCGCCGGGATGCTCGTCCTCCAATCGGTTGACCAGTCGAACGCTGCACGCCGGACGGCAGCCGGAGAGGGCAGCTGCTTCGGCGCTTGGACGACGAGTCAACCGGGAGCTGCTGAGTACGGCAAGGAAGGCACAGTGCACCGGGGCGGCAGCCCAGTGCAGTGCCCTTGCACTTCATTGACAGCGACGGGCCGGGGGTCCCATGAGGGTGGTCGGTATCTGGACCGGAGCGTTCGCCTGCGCGCTCCAGACCGCATCGCGCATGACCAACGAGCAGTTCGCCGACCACCTGGGCGTCGCCACCCGCACGGTCGCCACCTGGCACACCAACCCTCACCTCGTTCCCCAGACCGAGACGCAGCAGCTCCTGGACGTCGCCTTCAAGCAGGCGTCCCCCGAAACCCGTCAGCGGTTCTCCCTGCTCGTTCTGGAAGCCGGCACCCAGGCCCCTGCCGCGGGGCCGGGCGAACCCCTGCGGGTCGCCATCGCCGTAGTCGTCCGGGGCGAGGAGGTCCTGCTGGTCCGCCGCCGCGGTGACGACGCCGTCGGCATCGCCTGGCAGTTCCCGGCGGGAGTGATCAAACCGGGAACACGGCCGGAGACCGCGACCGTCAGCGAGACCCTCAACGAGACCGGCGTTCACTGCGCGGTCCGTGAGGACCTCGGTGAACGCCTCCACCCCGTCACCGGCGTGCACTGCCTGTACTTCCTGTGCGACTACCAGGCCGGGAAAGCGACGAACCGCGACGCCGTGGAGAACGTGGACGTCAGCTGGGTGCCGAAAACCTCGTTGACCCGCTTCATACCGGCCGACACGATCTATCCCCCGATCCTGGCAGTCCTGGAGGACCAATGACCCAGCCGGCATCCGAGCAGCCCGCCATCGCCGCCGCGATCGTGGTGCACGACGGCGGCGTCCTGATGGTGCAGCGCAGAGTGAAGGAAGGCGAACTGCTCTGGCAGTTCCCCGCGGGCGAAGTCGAGGACGGCGAGTCCCCTGAGGAAGCGGCAGCACGCGAAGCACTCGAAGAGACCGGCGTGACCGTGAAGCCCACCGCGCTCCTCGGCGAGCGCACCCACCCGAAGACCGGACGACGCATGGCCTACGTCGCCTGCACCCTCGTCTCCGGAGAAGCACACGTCGCCGACACCGACGAACTCTCCGCCCTGACCTGGGCCCGGCTGGCCGATATCCCCGCGTACGTCCCCTACGGCCTCTTCGGCCCGGTCCAGGTGTACCTCGATGCCGCACTGAACGAATGACCCTGCCGCTCACGCCGGTGATCCTCCACCGGCGTCGGCTTCCGGCAGCGGCCGGTACACGGACACATGATGGGCGCTCGACGCGGTGAACGCCGACCCCTCCCAGTCCGCCCAGCGTTCTTCGAGGCGCAGTCCGGCCAGTTGCGCCATCAAGTCGAGTTCACCGGGGTGGGCATATCGCAGACGGCCGGGCCGGGCCCGATAGCCGTCCGGCCCGATGCGCACTTCCTGAGTGCGGATCGTCTGCCCGACTGGTTCATGCACCAAGGCAGACCAGGCCAGATGCTGATCGCCGAGATCGCTGACGACCACCTGGGGCCGCCCAGGGGGGAGGCCCCAGGTGTGCGGGACGGGTGCCTCGACGACGAAGGCCCCCTGCGCAGTCAGGTGCCGGGCGGCGCTACGAAAGCAGTCGACCTGGTCGTCCTGGTGCTCAAGCTCAAAGACGACGCCGGCGGCGGCATAGACCAGGGGATAGCGGGTGCCCAGGTCGAAGCGGGCCACGTCCGCGGGGCGGGCAGTGACGGACAAACGCGTCTCAGGGTTTTTGGCCTGCCGTTCGGCGAGGCGGGCGATCTTCTCGGGGGAGGCGTCGATGCCGAATACCGGTACGCCCCAGTCGGCCAGGGCGAAGGCTATCCTCCCTTCGCCCACGCCGAGTTCCAGGGCGGCCCCGTCGCCGGCCAGGTCGGCCAGCCGGGCGGCGGCAGGCCGCGGATCAGGTACGTCGCCCACCAGACGGGGGAGCAGCGGCATCGCAGAGAAGTTCGTGTGGTCGTGTAATGCCTCGGTCATCTCTCACTCGATTTCAGGGATAGCTGGCCGGCGGGTGCGTGCTGTCCGTCTCGTACGGACGGACAGCACGTACCGCTTCGAATAGGCGTGCTTGTTCTGTGGTCACTCCAGCGCCTGGAGGTCCTCCAGGTAGGCGCAGGTCCCGCTGGCCGCGGCCTTGACCGTGGCCGTGAAGAGTGCCGCGTTGGTCGGGTCCATGAGCGTCACGCCGTCGTCGGGGGTGAACCAGTCCCAGCCCAGCAGTTCCCCGTCCGGCACCCGGATGCCGACGTACTGGCCGGGGGCCACGTGGAGGGCGAAGACGAACAGCTCGTACGCGTCGGCGATGTACTTGCTGCCCCAGTACCGGTCCGCGGTGAGGTGCTGGACGGCCAGCAGCCGCCCCGGCCGGCCGCTGAGCCCGGTCTCCTCGCGGGCCTCGCGCACCGCGCACTGCAGGGGCGTCTCGCCGGGCTCCGCCTTACCGCCGGGGATCACCCAGTGCCCGGTCTTGGCGTGATGGACGAGCAGGACCCGGCCGTCCTCTCGTTGGACGAACATGCCAGCGCCCACGAGGAAGCGGTCATCAGACGACATCGGGCCTCAACTCCACGTACGCCGCCGTGCCGGTTCGCTGTGCGTGGTGGACGGCCACGAGCCGTTCCCAGGCCCGGGTGTCCAAGACCTTCGCCCACTCGTCCAGCGACTTCACCGCGAACTCATTGTGCTCATCCGGGTCGAGCTGGATGCGGTCGATGCCGTCGGCCGTGAGCTGGCCGCCGTCGAACGCGAAACCGAGCTTGGCCACGGGCCACTTGCCTACCGGCTGCCAGAACACCGCGAGGACCTTCGGACGACCGGTGAAGACGATCCCGGTCTCCTCCCGGCACTCCCTGACCGCGGTCTCGAACGGTGCCTCGTTCACCTCGTCGGTGTTGCCGCCCGGCCACTGCCACAACTGCCCGTGCTCGGGCTGGCTCGACCGCAATTGCAGCACCCTGCCCTCGGTGTCGGTGAAGAACATGCAGCCGAAGCTCGCGTGCATCGGCAGCCTCTTCACGTACTGCTCCGGCGGAATCCATGGATTCGCCAACGTGATCCCTCCCTGCATGAGGACGAAGTGCAGCAGCCCGGCTGCCTCCGTCACGGTGTCAACGGTGTGCTGGAGACAGGTCCGGTGCGCGGGAGCGGTCGGCCGTGGGAGACCCACACGGCTGTATCACGCATCCGCGGGCTCCTCTTCCCTCGGGGCGGGCACCTTCGCAGTCGTGTACTGGGCTGCTTCGATTTGGAGCAGTTCACTCACACAAGGTGCGGTGGCGTAGTTGTACGGCCCGCAGACACCCGCGCTGTGATGAGTAGCGGCGGCCAGAGCGGCATCCAGCCGTTCACGCGGGCCCATGCCGACCGGGGCCGTGGCGTGAAGGGCACCGAGGGCCAAGTCGCTGCCGCAGCCCACAGCCGCGTATCCGTCGGCTGGCTCGCCCACCTGATAGTCGCCCCCGATGACGAACAGGCGTCCATAGACGCCGACGAGAAACGTGCCGGCCCACTCCTGCTCGGAGTCCTTACGTGCCCAGCCGCCGTCCTTGAGGCACGTGCGCACCTTGTCCACGAACTTCGTGGCCATGAACCGCTCAAGGTCGTCCTTGGGCCTGGGCGCCTTGAAGGCGTGGTGCAGCAACTGGCCCATGCGGAAGCTGGTGGTGAAGCCCATGGCATAGGGGCCGTTGCGGAACACCTTCGAGTCCTTGCGGATCGCGATGGACAAGCTGTTCCAGGAGACTCCGGCGGAGTCCCCGCCGAGGTGGACCCGCTCTTCGTGGACCAGGCCGACGATCACGGTCATGGCTTCCCCCTTTACGCTCGTGCCTCGTGGATGACGTGAAGATGCAGGTGCTTCGGGTTCCGGTGCGCCTTCACGGGGTGACCGGCCCGTAGGCCGCGGCCGACGCGCCCGTGATGAGCGCCCAGTAGCGGTCACGGTGCGACCAGTGCCACCACTCGGTCGGGTAGTTCACGAACCCCGCGCTGGACATGGCGGTCGCGAGAACCTGGCGGCGTGCTCGGTGCAGGGAGCTGACGTTGGTGGCGTCCATGTAGCAGGCGCCCATGCTTTCCTCCGGCGTGGAGTTCGTTCGTGTCCCCAGGTCCAGCTCCGTCCCGCTGGAGTCGGCGAGGGTGATGTCGACGGCTGCCCCGGCGGGGTGCGGGGCGACCTCGGGCGGCGATACGTAGCGGCTGGCCGCAGAGTGGACCTGCTCGGCCGTCCATTGCGGGTTCTGCGCCCTCAGTTGCTCGGCGTACTCGGCGAAGTACTGCTCCTGGAGCTGCGGCGGCCGGTAGCCCTCGACCAGCAGCAGCCGCAGTCCATCAGGCAGCGCGGCTTGCGCGGACAGGAGCCGTTCGAGGACGTTTTTGCGGACGTGAGCGAAGTGCCCGGCCGCGTCCTGTCGGCTTTCGTCGACCAGCAGTCCGCTGCCGCGCGCGTCGACCAGCCGCTCGCCGCACTCGCGCACGGGTATCGCCGCGACCTTCGGATCGCACATCAGAATGATCTCGGACATCGGGTCAGTCACACGGTCTCCTTATGGGGTGGGGAAGGGGCACGGCGCCGTACTGGGCGGCTGGCTGGCTACCCGGGCCCGAGGAACGGTCTGTTGCCGACGGTGCGCGGTGATCAGCTGGCAGACAACCGGGTCGTCGTCCTTCGGCGACGGCAGAAGGTCGATGGTCTTGACGAGGAACCCCGACTCGACGAGCAGGTCCTCCCACAGGGCGGGGGTCAGGACCCACATCGGGGTGGTCAGCATGCCCTCGTTGGCCAGGCGCACGCCCTCGTCGCGCGGGCTGACCGTCGTGGACGGGCCGAGACCGTCCCGGTTGGTGTGCAGGACGGAGAAGACCAGTCGTCCGCCGGGACGGACACGGGGCGCGAGAGCCGGGAGGAGCTGGTGCGGGTCGATGAAGCCGAGGGAGTGCATCGCGTACACGACGTCGTACGGGTCACCCTCTTGGCGAAGGTGCTCGAGGGCGTCGGCCAGGACGAAGCGCACGCCCGCCTCTCCGTGCTCGCCGTAGCGGCCGAGCGCCCGCTGGTGCTGGGTGGGCGAGCCGTCGACCGCGTCGATCACCGCACCGTACGAGCGGGCCAGGTGCACGGCGTAGCGGCCGGTGCCGCTGCCGATGTCGAGGACCCGGCGGCCGGCGAGGTCGCCGAGGACTTCGTCGCCGGGCCCGTCGCCGTAGAACCCCCAGTCGATACGCTCGGGTTCGGGCGGGTTGCTTCCGCGGTCGAGGTGGAAGCGCCCGAAGTCCGTCCACACCTGGCGGTCGGCGGCCGTGTCGTTCATCAACAACCCCTCTTCTCGATACTGACGTCACCCCAGGCCCGCAGGGCGTAGCAGCGCAGGCTGCCCACGTCGATGGAGCGGGCATGGGCCCACAGACGAGTCAGCAACTCCTCCTCCGCGCTGGTGATTCCGGTCGAGGCCCGGTCGGGAGGAAGCCGTTCGGCCATGGGCGTGACCACCCAGAAGACGCCGCCGAAGTCCAGGAGGCTGCGCACGCGGTCGAGGAAGGCCGGTTTGTCCTTGATGAACGCGAAGACGAGCCGTGCGGTGACCAGGGCGAAAGCCCGCTGCGGAAGGGGCAGCGGCTGCGGGGCTTCGATGTCCACGCAGCGGTACTGCACGGGACCGTCGTTCGGCTCGGCGAGGGCGGGGGCGGCCGGGGTGCAGTCCAGACCGGTGACCTGGTAACCGAGTTCGGCGAGATGGCGGGCCAGTACGCCGTCGCCGCATCCGATATCGAGCGCGAGGCGTCCTCGGCCCGGGCCGGCATGCTGGTCGAGGAGCGCGGTCTCGGGCTCGGTGAGCGGGCTGTACCGGCGGCCCGCCGTCCACAGCTCTCCCCAGTAGTCGGCCGGGTTGTCGATGGTCACGCCGGTTCTCCTTCAGGATGAGGCGGCCGAGGGGCAGAGGCTGGGCTGGGAATGTGGTGCATGGTGCGGATCGAGGAGGCGAGGAGCACCAGGAACGGGATGGCGAGCGCGGCGGTGCCCAGGGCGAGGGTGGTCCACAGGCCGAGCCACGTGCCGGCCGCCCCGGCGAGGAGCGCGGCGAGCGGACGCGTGCCGTAGGTGATCCATTGGCCGGTGGCGAGCATGCGGCCCTGCATGCCGGGAGCGCATACGGCCTGGCGGATGCTGCGCTGGGTAGAGCCCTGCGCGGTGGCGCACGCCAGCTGGACGAACAGCCCCGCGGCGATGACGACCTGCCCGGTCCGCCCGGGCGCGGCGAGCAGTAGCGGCACTTCGGTGAACGGGGTGATGGCCAGGGCGGTGAGCATGACGCGGGCGGGTCCGTACCGGTCCACGAGCCAGCGGACGGCGAGGGCACCGGCGACTCCGCCGAGGGCCGCCGCGCTGAGCAGCGTGCCCAAGGTGGCGGCGGTGTAGCCGAGTTCGCGCAGCAGGTACACGTCCCACAGGGTGGTGACGACGGCGAATACGCCGGTGTAGACGGTGCCGGTCAGCAGCAGCGGCCGGATTGTCGGATGCCCCCACACGTACTTCACGCCGTCCGCGATCTCGGTACGCATTGAACCCTTCCGCTCGGACGGGTCGGGCGCCGGTTCGGGGGTGCGGATGCTGCCGAGGAGGAGCGCGCAGGCAAGGTAGGAGCCGACGTCACACCAGACAGCGCGGGCAGCCCCGAGGGCGGTGACGATGGCGCCGCCGAGCTGGGCTCCGGCGCTGTCGGCCAGGGAGGAGACCACGCCGATCTTCGCGTTCGCCTCCAGCAGGCGCTCGCCGGGCAGCAGGGACGGCAAGTAGCTGATCCGCGGGGTGGACCCGACGAGGCTGGCTGCGGAGGTCACCAGCGCCACCGCGTACAGCAGCTCCAGCGACAGGTGACCGAAGGCGTCCGCGAGCGGGACGGCGGTGAACGCGGCGGCGCACACGAGGACCGCGCCGATCATCAAGGGGCGTTTGCGGTGCCGGTCGGCGAGCGCCCCGGCGGGAAGAGCCACCAGCAACGGAGGCAACCGCTCGGCGAACGAGAGGAGCGACACCTGCCACACCGTGGCGTGCAGGGAGACCACCGCGATCAGCGGCAGCGCGACCCCCGTGACGCCGCTGCCCGCGACGTCGACCGCGCACGCCGACCAGTACCGCACGAAGTCCCCATGCCGCCACAGACTCCGCCCCGCCGGGGCCGTACTCACTGGGCGTTGCTCCCTTCTTCCACGTCGGCTGACCGACGCGGTCCCGGCACGGGGGCGTCCTGGTACTGGCGGGCCTGCATCTCGTACAGCTCGCGGAACACCCCGGCCGCCTTCGGGGACAGCAGCTCCTCGAAGGTTCCGGACTCGCGCAGCTCGCCCTTCTCCAGGACGTGGATGAGGTCGGCGTAGCGGACGGAGGCGAGGCGGTGGGTGATCAGCACGACCGTCTGACCGGTGTCGGCGAGCCGGTGGATCTGCTCGAAGACGTCCTGCTCCGCCTTCGCGTCGAGGGCGGAGGTGGGTTCGTCGACGATGAGGATCTCGGCGTCGCGGTAGCGGGCGCGGGCGATGCCCAGCTTCTGCCACTGTCCGCCGGAGATCTGGTGCCCGCCCCGGTAGCCCTTGTTCAGCAGTGTGTCCCAGCCGCGGGGCAGTTCTTCCACCACCGAGTCCGCTCCCGCGTAGACGGCCGCGCTCTCCAGCGCCGACTGGTCCGTGGGGCGGTCGGGACGGCCGATCGCGACGTTCATCCGGCAGGTGAACGGCCATCTGTGGAAGTCCTGGCCCACGACGGCGAACTGGGCGAAGAGCTGTGCCCGGTCGAGTTCGCCGGCCGGGACGCCGTCCCACAGGATGCGCCCGCTGTCCGGCTGGTAGAGCCCGGCCAGCAGCTTGGAGACGGTGGTCTTGCCCGAGCCGTTCTCACCCACGAGCGCGATGATCTTCCCGACCGGGATGTCCAGGCTCACCCCCTTCAGCGCGGGCCGCTCCACCTCCGGCTCGTCCTCCGCCGCTCCCTCCGGCCCCTGCTCCGGCTCGTCGTCGTTGTCGGTCGGGTAGGTGAAGGTGACGTTGTCGAAGCGGATCAGCGACAGCCCGCGGGGGACCGGCCGGCCGCCCTTGGGGATCGCCCACTTCTCCGCGTCGACGAACAGCCGCTCCAGGTCCTGGACGTAACAGGCTTCCTCGTAGAGGTTGTTGACCTGGAGGACGAGCGTGGACAGGCTCTGCCCGCCGGTGCGAACGGCCAGGACGGCGGTGCCCGCCACCGACAGGGCCATCACCCCGGTGACGAGCAGCCCGGCGAGTGCCGCGTAGGTCAGGAGCGCGGCGAGGCCGGTGAGCGCGGCGGCGATCAGCCGGACCCGCGCGGCGTCGGCCGCGAGGCGGGCCTGCTCGGTCTCGGAGGCCTGCGACATCTGCCGGAAGTGCTCCAGGATGAACGGGCCGACACCGTGCACGCGGATCTCCGGCGCCGGGCCGGTGCGCACCAGGGTCTGGCTCAGCAGCCGTCCGGCCCGCGAGTGTTCCATCCACCGCAGGTAGGAGCTGTATTTCGCGCGGGAGTTCTGCAGGGAGGCCCAGGAGCGGGGCACGGTCATGAGCAGCAGCAGGGGCAGCAGCGCGGGGTGGAGGACGGTGAGAACCCCGGCGGCGGAGACGAAGGAGATCAGGGAGCCGACCACTCCGGTGCAGGCGCTGACCATGCGGCGGGATGCCTGGGCGCCGTACTGCGCGGAGTCCATCAGCCGCTGGAAGGCGGCGTCCTCGACGGCCGCGAGCTCCACCTTGATCACGTGCGTCAGGTACATCTCGGTGGCGACCCGCTCGACCTTCGGCTCCAGCCGCCCCGAGCCCGAGGTGGCCGCGGCGTTGGCCAGGGCGCCGAGGATGCCGGTGGCGGCCGCGCCGATCATGGCGGGGATCGCGGACTGCACGCGGTGCCCGATCTCCCCGGTGGCGAGCACGGCGGCCAGGATCGCGTTGACCGCGATCAGGCTGATGGCCTGGCTGATCCCGCGGGCGAGCGTCCCGACGCCGGTCGTCCACAGGGCACGGCGGTCAGCCCGCCATGCCAGCCGCGTGGTGAAGGCCACCAGCCGAGGGAGGCGCAGGGCCATGGCCCACAGCGACATCTCGAAGTAGGCGTTGCGGTAGTTCGCCCACTTCGCCGCGTAGACCAGCGGCCCGCCGAACAGCAGTTGCTCCGACGGTGACCCCTCGGCTTCCTCGCCCGGCTCGGTAGTCGCCCGCTGCCGTTTCGTCGCTTTCACGCTGCCCCTCCCGTCGGCCAGCCGTGCTCGGACAGCAGATCCCCGCCGCAGAACTGCTTCAGGACGGCGGCGGTGTACGGCACGCAGTCCGCCGGCGGCCGCACGGGATCCGCCCACACCAGCGCGGAGGACTTCTCCGGTTCGCGGATCGACGGCGTTCCCGTCCACTGCTGCGCGGTGAAGACCACACCGAGCCGCCCTTCACCTTCGGGGCTGCGGTGGTGGATGAGGTGGCAGAACTGAAGATCGCGGGGTGCGATCGCGACCCCGACCTCCTCGGCGACCTCGCGCAGGGCGCCGGCGGTGACGGTCTCGTCTTCCTCCAGGTGTCCGCCAGGCGGGCACAGCAGCCCGGAGGCGTACACCGTGCCCGCCCGGCGGAGGAGCAGGACCCGCCCGTCATCGCGGACCATCAGCACCATCACGTCGACCACGAGCCGGTAGCGCGGCACTTGTGTCACGCCTGCCTCCCCGTGGCCGTTCCAGCGCGGCGGCCAGGCTTCTGGCCGTGTTCGAATCGCAAACGCACCCCCGTAGCATTTGTGAATTGGCCCTGGTGGTGATGCACTACGCCTCCTCGTTGACGAGCGGGTCGGACGAGTGATCGGAAAAACGGCCCCCGGACGGGTGTGGTCACGGCTTATCGGGGGCGTTTCGTCGTTCAGGAATTCGAGTAGTCGTCAATCGGCCCGTGATCGCTGGGCGGGCGGCCCGCGGGGCTGTGTGCGATTCACTCGGGCGTGGCAGCTCACCCGATCCGGGTCTTGCGTTGCTGCCGGAAACGACCGGCCGCCACCCTGATTCAGGTGTCGACGGGGTCTGGGTGGCGGCCGCTTTGCAGACGACCGGGTGACGCCCCTCACGACGCGGAACCCGCCTTCCTTGCAGTGGACTTCTTCGCTGGAGGCCGCTTCCTCGGGGGCGGGGCCGGCCGCCGCGCGGGCGGAGGGTCTACTTCTCCACCGAGAGCGCGGTAGAGCTTGTCGGGGTCGGTCCAGCCTCCGGGCGGCACGACCCACCGCACATCGCGGGTCTGTGTGCACGTGGCGGTCAGCGGAAGCTCGATCACGGTGTTCCGGCGCAGCAGCCGGGCGCCCCGTCCCCGCAGGTCCCACCGGTCGGCCCACCCGCAGTCGATCAGGAACGTCCACTGGCCGGCGTACCCGCTGGCCAGGACCGGGCCGATGCTGGACCCGAGCGTCTTCAGCGTCCGTTCGCCGAGCCAGGGCGGGACCCTGACCGCGTCCCACTCCACCCCGCACCGGGCGTGGATCATCCCGGGTATCGACCTCACAGGATCGCCCCGGAACCGGGCTACCTCCCGCTGCTCCTTGTGGTCCG
The DNA here is from genome assembly GCF_053594995.1 of Streptomyces sp. NPDC002536. Lineage (NCBI taxonomy): Bacteria > Bacillati > Actinomycetota > Actinomycetes > Kitasatosporales > Streptomycetaceae > Streptomyces > Streptomyces sp. NPDC002536. The sequence goes on along the minus strand of NZ_JBSFWU010000002.1, from coordinate 48,328 downwards.
TGTAGGGGTTGAGGAAGTTGACCATCAGCCCCACGGCGTCTTCCTGGCCGCGGCCTCCGGGGTGGCCGGGGAGTTCTCGCGTGTGTAGATCCTGAGCTCCCAGGCGCGCCGGACGCCGTGGGCCGCATTGCGCGCTGCGAGCTTGCCGAGCAGGTTCCTGTTGACCGGCGTCAGGTGATGAGTCGGCCAGCGGCGGGACTCGGCCAGCCGTCGCAGGGTGACGCCGGTGGCGTACGCGTCGAGCACCGCGCGCTCGATCTCGTCAAGGACCAGGGGTTGTTCTTCCGGCTCCGTGCCGCGTGGCAGCGGCAGAGGGTAGTCGGGGTGCCGGTAGGCGGCGTGCAGCAGAGCGGGCGTGCGCCCGCCCGACTTCAGTTTCTGGTCGGCGTAGTTCAGGGCTTGTGTCACGGCGTGCAGTCGTCCGCCCAGGAGCGTCGCCGTGCCGCGGTGGGTGTGCCCGAGGGAGATCAGGGTGAGCACGGTGCGCTGGAGGGGGTTGAGTATCGGGCAGCTGCGCAGCTCCCTCAACTCGGCGTCGGCCACCTGGCCTTGGAGGGGCGCGAAAATGTCGTCGACGGCCTCGGTGCCGTCGGCGCGGGGCGAAATAGTGTGCGTGGACACGATGGGCTCTCTCGTACGGGTGGGTCTACAGGGGCAGAAAGGGGGCGCGCGGGTCGGTCGTTACTGCTGGGCCGCGCTGGCGGCGATGAGGTGGTGGCCCCTGCTGGAGAGCAGGTCGAAGCCCACGGCCGTGCCGAGGTCCATCGGATCGGTACCGCGCTGGTGGGAGACGACGAACCGGCCGCCATCCGGCTGGAAGAGGACGCCGCGCAGGGACAGCTGACCATCCGGCAGGGTGATGCAGAATCCGGCCGCTGGCGCGTGCCCGCCGGCGAGCAGGACGCACCGCAGCATGCGTTCGGCGTCGATCTCCCGCCGGGTGCGCGTGTCGTCGAGCCGTCCGACGACCGCGACGGTGCCTTCGTCGTCGTTGCGGCATTGGAGGGCGGTCGCGGCAGCCCCCAGGGGCGGGCACAGGCGCTCCACGGGAAGCCAGTCACTGGCCCGGTACTGCTGGCCGAGCAGGTCCAGGGCGTGGGAAGCGACGACCAGGGCGCCGACCTCGCCGGCCTCCAGGGCCTTCAGGCGCTGGTCGACGGTCCCCAGGACCGGCATCACTTTCAGGTGCGGGTGGCTGCGGGCCAGGTACGCGGCGCGCCGTACCGAGGTCGTGCCGATGGTCGTGCCCCGGGCGAGCCGGTCGAGGGGCAGCCCGCCGGGATGCACGAGAGCGTCGCGGACATCGCCGCGCTGCGGGTAGGCGGCGACCACGGTCCCCGGGCGGACCAGGGGGACGGCCGGGATGTCCTTCACGTGCCGCACCGCGACATCGCAGCGACCGTCTAAGAGCGCCTGTTCGACAGGGCTGGGGGACGTGCTCGTCCCGGAGACGTGGGCAGGACCGGGCATGGGGATGACGCTGACCTCGACGGGCGGCCGCAGTTTCTCCAGGCTGGCCCTGGCCTGCTCGGCCTTGGCCAAGGCCAGGGGCGCATCGTGCACCCCGATACGAATGTGCTTGCGCTTACGCACGCGTGATCTCCAGACGTTCAAGGCCGACAAAGCGTCGGAAAGCGGTGTGTTCTGGGGCAGCTACGATGCGCCCAACCATGCCGTTGGCGCGAGGAGTTGATGGTCATGACCGTGGTCACGGTCGGGTCCCGGGCGAGCCACCTGGCGCGCGCCCAAGTCGCCGAGTACCTGGCGCCGCTGCGCCGCCGCTTCCCCCACATCGACTTCCGGCACCGGGTGGTGGCCGAGAGCGCCGACAAGGATCGGCGCACCGCCTTGGTCGAGGTCTCCCGCGCAGCGAACGGCGCCGCGTTCGCAGGCGCCCAGGAAGCCGCCCTGCTCGACAAGCGCGTGGACTTGGTCGTGCACTCGTTCAAGGACCTGCCCGCCACCCCCACGCCGGGCTTGGTGCTGCTGCCACCGCCTGGCCGCAAGGACGCGCGCGACGCCCTGTGCGGCAGCACCCTCGACGCCCTTCCGAAGGGCGCCCGGGTGGGCACGAGCGCGCCGCGCCGCATCGCCCAGCTCCTCGCGGCCCGGCCCGACCTGCGCCTGGTTCCCATCCGCGGCAACGTCCCCCCGCGTCTGGCCAAGGCCAGGGCGGGCGGGCTCGATGCCGTGGTCCTGGCCGCCGCCGGCCTGCGCCGCCTGGGCCGCGCCGAGGACATCAGCGAACTGCTGCCCGTCGACCCCTTCACGCCCTCGCCCGCCCAGGGCGCGCTCGGCATCCAGATCCGCGAGGACGACGTGATGCTCCGCGACCTCCTCGCCGACCTCGGCGACCCGGAGGCCGACGCCCAGGTGCGCGCGGAGCGGGCCCTGCTCACCGCCCTGCGCTCCGGCTGCGACCTGCCGGTCGGCGCGTACGCCCGCATCCGCAGCGACGGCAGCCTGTCCCTGACGGCCCGCGTCACCGCGCTGGACGGCACGCGCGAGGTCGCCGTCACCGCCAGCGGCCCGGCCACCGCCCCGGAGGCCCTGGGGCGTGCCGTTGCCGAAGACCTCCTGCGCCACGGGGCGGGGCCCCTGCTGGAGGCGGCCCGCGCGGTCACCGGCTGACCGGCCGCGTGCTCAGGCGGACCTCGACCGGAAGGTGGTCCGACAGCCTTCGCGTCAGGGGCGTGTCGTGCACGACGGCCCCGGCGACGTGCCCGGTGAGGTGCTGGTTGATCAGCACGAAGTCCGAGCGGTGATCCAGCAGTTCGACCTCGGACCAGTAGCCCGCGGTGCGGTGCGGCTCCCGGCCGTGCAGCTCGAACGGGTCACGCCAGCCCGCTTCGTGCAGCAGCTGGATCGCGCGCCGGTCGGTGACCCCGGACTTCCCGCTCGGCGTGAGCTGGCAGTGCCGCGAGCGCAGGTTCGCCGGAATCCGGCCCCAGTCCGGCTCCGCGTCCTGGAGCCCGATGGTGTTCAGGTCACCCAGCAGCACCACGCGCTGCGCCTCGCCCTCGTAGGTGTCGCCGTAGCCGGTCAGCCACCGGGCCTCGGCCAGGCGTTCGTCACCGCCGAGGAAGCACAGGTGGGTGAACAGCGCGGTGATCTCCAGCTCGTCGCGCAGCAGCAGCCGGACCCGGCCCAGTCCGTGGTAGAAGCTCCCGCGGTCGGCGTCGGCGTCGTGGCCCTGCACACGGACGGTCTCCGGCCGCACCAGCAGCGCCAGATGGTTCCCGCGACCACTGCGCGACAGCACCGGCGGCAACGGCACCATCCCGACGGCGTTCGCCAGCTCCCACAGGCGCCGCCAGTCGCCCTGCTCCCAGCCGCGCAGCTCCTGCAACGCGAGCACGTCGGGCGCCAGAGCCGACAGGAACTCGATCTGGGCCTTCCGGCGGCTCTCGTCGCCCTCGCCGTCGATGCCGCCGGTGCGGATGTTGAACGTCACCAGGTGAACGCCGTCATCGAGCCGGGGCACGGCCTGCGGCAGGGCGCCGCAGGCGTCCGTGAGCAACTGGGCCTCCAGGCTGTCGTTCGTCGTTCCTCCGCCCGCCGTTCCTTCAGGGGCGGTAGACGGCGTGGGCCGTAAATTCACAACAGGAGCATTCACGTCAAATGTCCTTCACAGGTGGGGCGTACATGGGGCGGGGGTTCGAGGCGGGGCCGCCGGGTGAGGGAGAGCAGCCGCACGTCGCTGTCCGTGCCGGCCTCCGGCAGGCCGACCGCACGGCGCCGCTCGGCCAAGGCGGACGGGTCGGCGACCGGGTAGAGGCTGATCGAGCCGTCGTCGTGCAGCACCCACTGGGTGCCGTGGGTCTGCAGCTCGCCGTCGTGCATCGACAGCCGGTCGCCGAGATAGGCCGTGTGCCGGGCCGGGGCGTCACCGGCTTCGACGGCCTCGTGCAGAAGACCGAGCGCGTCACGCTGGAACGGGGTATGCCGGTCGCACATCATCGCGACCCACCACGCCGCCTCGGCACCGACCTCGCCCACCAGGCGCACCCCGGGCCAGCCGTGGGCGTCGAAGTACTGGCGGAGCTCCCGTGTACTGCGCTGCTCCCAGCGCAGCATCTCCTGCATCTTGTCGCCTGTGGGAACGGGGCCGGTGAACGCGCGGGCGGCGAGTCCTTCGCTGTGGAGGCGGAACAGCGTCGACAGCACGTCGAGGCGCGGGCAGGGCCATGAACGAGGGGGTACGAGGGCGGCTCCGTCGTCGGCGGCCGCGCGGGGCCGGGGAGGACCGAGGCGCGCGTCGGACTTGGGGTCAGCCACGGGCGGCCACCGCCGTCCGGCGCATCGGGCGGGGCGCCGTCTTCAGGCGAAGGCGCTCGATCTGGCGGCCCGCGCTGCTGGCCAGGCACGCCGCCCCCGCCAGGCGCCCGCCGCGCGTGAACAACCAGCGCACCGCGTCACCGTCCGGCAGCCGGCACGGACGGCCGGGAACGCGGGCTTCGGGCACTTCGTAGGCGAGCCGCGCGAGCACCGCGCCCTGCCACCAGGCCCGCGCGCACACCGCCCGCCAGGTGAGGTCGGCGGGCGCGACGTCGAGGTGAACGACCGCGTCCGGCACGGCCTGTACGAAGCGGCCCGCCGCCCACAGCCGGGTGGCGAACGCCGCCGCCCCACACCGACGGTGACCCCGGTCAGCACCGGTGTGCTCGTCGTCGAACTGGAGAGGGGCGACGCCGTTGCGGAACCCGAGGTTGCAGCCCGAGACCTCCCACGGCCGTTCCAGCTCGCCGGGCACCGTCGGCCATCGCGCCGAGCCGACCAGATCGAGCACAGCCTTCGGCAGCCGAGGCCCCGGCGGGTCGGTGACGGCCACCGACACCTGGCCGCACACCAGATCCGCACCCCCGTACGTCAGCGCGGCGACCATCGCGCGCACCCACCCCGGGTCCGGCCGGGCGGCCGGGTCGGTGATCAGGACGACTTCCCCGGTGGCCACGCGGATGCCGGTGTTGCGGGCCCGAGAGAGCCCGGCATCCGGCTCGCGCAGCACGTAGACCGGCAGTCGCGAGGCGGCTAAACCGGACAGCTCCAGCGTCGGCTCCGTACAGGTGTCGACCGCGATCAGCTCGATCGTCCCCAGGTAGTCCTGCTTCAGCAGGGCCATGAGAAGGCGCGGCAGGCGGGAGGCGTTGTCCCGCACGGCGACCACGACACTGACCAACGGAGGCACGGTCATCTCCTCGTTCACGGCTTGATGGCGAGGACGGCGTAGGCGGCGGAGGACGCGCCACCGCCCGGGGCGGTCCTGCTGTCGCGGCCCCAGCGCGCCGTCGGCTGCACGCCGTTCTTGGCCAGGCGCCATCCCGCGCCGAACGCCTCCACCTCGTCCCGGGTGCGCAGGTACGTGGGCATTCCGGCCGCCGTGGCCGCTTCGGCGGCGGCCACGTGACGGGGGTGGAGATCGCCAGTGGGGTGCGTGATGGACAGGGCGCTGCCGCTGGCCAGCATGTTCTTGAGCTCGTCGACCAGGTCGTAGGGGTCCGGCATCAGGTGCAGGACGTGATGCAGCAGCACCGCGACCGGCCGGGTGAAGTCCAGGACCTCGCGGGCCTGGACGCCGGACAGGGTGGCGGGCTGGGCCAGGTCCGCGAGCATGAACCCGGTGTGGGCCGGCGGGGTGGCGTTCATGACGGAGCGGGCGCGGGCGAGCGCCACAGGGTCCGAGTCCGCGTACACGACCCGGGCCGTGCCGTACCGGCCGATGACCTGGTGCATGTACGGCCGGAGCGGGTAGCCGCAGCCGACGACGAGCACCTGCCGGATACGGCGCTCGACGGCCAGATAGGTCACGGCCAGCTCGCGGTGCCGGTGGGCGATCCGCGCCGCCAGCCGGGCCTGCGGGTCCGCGGCCAGCAGCACGGCGGCCATCTCCCGGTCGCTGGAGGAGTGGTCGTGCCCGCGCAGCAGGAAGTTGTGGACGCGGGCAGGGCGCGGCCTGTCGAAGTAGTCGCCGTCGAGGACCAGGCTCGGCGAGGGCGGCAGCTCCCACCGCCCCGCCTCCAAGGCGGGGCAGTCCTCGAGCGCGGAAGCGCCGGGCGGTGTGGCGGTCAGGTGATCAGTCACGGTGGTGTTCTCCGGATCAGGCCGGGCAAGGGAGAGAGAAGCCGCGCCGGTGGTTCGGGCCCCGCGCCCGGCGGGCGGGACTTGGGTCTTCCGGCGGTGGAGACGGGCAGCGAAGTGGACTCGCCGCCCGGTGTGGGCGTGGAGGATCTAGCGCACGAGCGGCGGAATCAGCGGAACCGCGCAGGCGGCGGGCACCACCACGAGCAGCACGGCGTTCCGTTTCCGGAGAAGCCGCCCGGGCCCGGGGTCGCGCTGCCGGCGGTGCCGGGCCCGCGCGTGCCGCCTCGGCCGCACGGCGGGGGTCTCGCCCATGGGCGGCCGCTGAACCGGGCGGGGCTGCGGGGAAAACATGGTCGGCGGGGCGGGCATCAAGTTCTGTGCCGGATGGTCCGCGTACCGGAAAGGCCCGGTGTCGTGCTCCGTCCCGGTCACTTCGGCACCGCCCCCGAGACGAAGCCCGCGGCCATACGGAACCGGGCAGTGCCCTCGGCCCGCAGGAACACCCGGGGGCCGGCGAACGCCCTCCGGCCTGTTGCCCAACGGGTGTTGTCGACCAGGAGCCCCTGGCCGTACCCGAGGGCGAGGACCTGCTGGTGCCGCTGCAAGGCGGTGCGCAGTACCGGCAGGTACGGCTGGGTGGCTGCGCTCCAGCGCACCACCCCGTCCTGGCGCAGCCGGAGCGTGTATCGGCGGCGCCCGAGGTTTTCGAAGACGGGGGCCGATACGGTGGGGCCGAAGGTGGCCGCTCGCTCGTGCAGGAACGCGTCGGTGGTGTCGGGACGGCGTCGGCACAGGTCGCCGAAGAGAACCTTCCCGTCGACCAGTACGGTCTCCCCGCCCTCGTGCCCCGGATGGAGGCAGGCCATCAGGACGAGCCGGGGCGGGTGGACGAGATCAGCACGGCAGGTGTGGACGTCGACCGCCGCGCGCGTCAGCTCGGCGTGCCCAACGAGGTGCGCGTGCCCGCCGGTGTCCCAGACCTCGTGCAGGCCCAACGGGCCCTTGCCCGGGTACACGCCCCGGAGCATCACCCGGTCCGCGAACTTGGCCACGGCTTCCGGCGACGTGAGCCCGCTGACGGCCACCAGGCCCGTGTGCCGCATCCGGGCGGCGATCAGATCGACGACCCGCGGCTGCCGGATGTCGACCTCGTACTGGGCGAACAGCCCGCTTAAGGAGGCGATGGTGGGAGAAGTGGTCATCGTGACACCTCGTTGAGCCAGGGGAGGACGGCCCAGGTGGCTCGGCCTCCGTCGGGCAAGGGGCGCCAGGACCAGCTCTCAGCCACGGCCTCGACGATCGTCATGCCACGGCCGGATTCGGCATCCTCGCTCACCATCTGTTGCACGGTGGGTACGGACTTCGGGTTCCCGCTGTCCTCGACCTCGATGATCAGGGAACCGCCACCCTCGGCTGCGGTCAGCGCCAATTCGCTACGGGGCGCGTGCTGAAGCGCGTTGGTGAGAAGTTCGCTGGCCACGAGTTCGGCGGCGGGGACCCCCTCCTCGGCCTCGGCTCCCCACTCGATGAGGGTGGCGCGGAGCATTCGGCGTGCCTTCCCGACGGAATGCTTGTGCGGCGCGACCGCGAACGCGACTTGATGCCGGACGGGAAGGCGCGGCCGCTCCAAGGGGGAGACAGCCTCCAAGGTGGTTGGTCTGCCTGCGGTTCCCATGATCATCTCGCTCTGCTGGTCCGATGCTGCCAGGGGTTTTGAGACAGGGCTCACCTGCGCCATAGAGAGGGTGATCTTCGGGGGCGCCAAGGCGAGTGGTCAGAGTCCCCCCGCAGCGCCGTTCACCGCCATATCGCGGCGGGTATCACCTCGACCCTCATTCGAGGCCCGGGGTATCACCTGGGTATCACCTCGTGAAAATGCGTTGGCCAGCAAGGCAGTTAGGGCACATTGGCCAGTAACGGAGGCCAGCGTTCGGTGGCTCGACGAACAGGCCGGGCTGCGGGAGGAGCGTCATGGCCAAGGAGATACTGCTGCGCGTCCTGGTCGCCGCGAACAAGCAGACCTTCAAGGTGTTCCGCGACGACTACCACGAAGGCGCCAAGGAGGTCGCCGTCCTGCGGTCGGACCCTTCGATCGCCAAGGCGACGCTCACTGAGCTCACCTTCCGCCGATGGACGAGTGGCCAGCTGCGCTCCCTGCCGCAGTATCCGGCGCCGATCATCCTGGAGCACATGTACGGCTACCCGGCCCATGTGCTGTTCGGCCCCGCCGACCAGGTGCCTCCGCCTGCCCCTGTGCCTTTGCTCGACGAAAGCGAACTCGCCATGACTGCTCGGGATGCCGCCGCGCACGCCTCGGACGCCGCTTCTCTGGTGGTGCCGGACATAACCCTTGACCAGCTGAACGACGACATCACCGCCCTCGCGCGGGCCTACTCCAGCACCTCACCCCTCGACGTGCACCGCCAGGCCAAAGCCCTGCTCCTCGTCGCCCAGAACCTGCTAGACCGCACCCAGCGGACCCGTCAACGCGACCTCCTGTACAAGGCCGCCGGCCAGTCCGCGGCCATCATGTCGTCCGCCTGCTTCGACCTGGGGGCCTTCCCCCCGGCCGTGCAGCTCGCACGAACCTCCGCCCTGTACGGGCAGACCATCGAGCACGGCCCGCTCCAGGCGTACGCCCACGGCATGCTGGCCTGCCTCGCATTCTGGGACGACCGGCCGGCGGACGCCGTACGCCTGGTCCACCAGGCCCAGCAATTCAGCGGCCTGGGCGTCACCGCCACCACACGCCTCGCGGCCATCGAAGCCCGCGCCTACGCGCACCTCGGCGACCACCCCAAAGCCGAAGCGGCCGTAGGCAAGTCGCTGGCCCCTCACGGCGACGGTCGCGACGAACTCCACGACGACGTCGGCGGCGAATTCGGCTTCCCCGCCGAACGGCTCGCCATGAGCACCGCCACCACCTACCTGCTCCTGCGCGACTCCACCCGCGCCGAGGACGCCGCCACCCGCTCACTGCGCCTGCTGAACGAGCACGCCAGCACCCGCTCCGTGCTGGTCTCCTCCCAGGCGTCCATCGACCTCGCCCGCGCCCGCCTGCTGCGCGGCGAACTCGCCGGTGCCGACGAGGCGTTGGACCCCGTCTTCGGCGTGCCCAACGAATGGCGCGGCCTGGGCATCGTCAAACGCCTCAGCGACGCCCGCGCCCAGCTCACGCAGGAAGCCTTCCGCACGGCCACCGAAGCCCGCACCCTGGGCGAACGGATCGAGGAGTTCACCGCAGTGGCCGTAGCCAGGACACTGAGCGGGTCAGCCCACCTCGCGATCGACAGCTGACGGCCGCTCAGCGAGCGCGGCCAGGATCTTCGACTCCTTCTCCGGCGCGATGCCGTGCTCGTCCCACCGGGGATGCTGAACCGGGATCCCGCCCCGGTGCAGCCACGCCCACGTCGCCTCGACCGTCTCGGCCAGCGGCCGGCACACCAGACCGGCCGCCTGTGCCTGCGTCGAGTCGATGTTCCACACCCCGGCGTGCGTGCGCCACAGGGGCAGCTCCGTCCACTGCTCGACACCGTGCTCAACCAGCAGATCGTCGGGCACCCACTCCAGACGTCCCCGATCGCCGGTCACCTTCAGGCACGACTGAAGGAGGCCGCCCATCGTCTCCCGGCCGACCGGTGCGACCACGTTGTACGCCCCACCCGCCGTTGCTGTCGCCTGGGCGAGCGCGAACCGGGCCACGTCCCGCACGTCCACGGGCTGGATACTCCGGTCCGGGGAACCCGGCGCGACGATGATGCCCCCGCGCTCGGCCCGGCGCAGCCACCACGGAAGACGACCCACGTACTCGCCGGGGCCCAAGATCACGCCCGGCCGCAGAATGGCCACCCGCTCGCCGCCGAACGCCGCGAGGGCCGCTCGCTCGGCACCGGCCTTCTGCCGTCCGTAGTACCAGTCCGGCCCGTCCCACCCCTCCGGCAGCCGGCCGTACGCCTCGTCCGCGTCCGGCGGCCCGTCCAGCAGCTCGGAGTCCTCGGTCAGCGGATCGCTGGGCCAGCCCCGGTACGCGTTCACCGTCGACACATACACATATCGACCCGCCACGCCCTCCAGCGCGGTCGCTCCCGCGAGAACATCGCGCGGAGCCAGGGCAGCGGATGAGGTGTCGATCACCGCGTCCCACGGCCCCGCAGCGGCCAGCCGTGCCAGGTCCACCGGACTCGTACGGTCCCCGCGGATCACCTCGACGGCCGGCACATCCGCACCTGAGCGCCCCCGGTTGAAGGTCGTCACCTGCCAACCGAGCTCCAGCGCCTCCTGCGCAACCGACCGACCCAGGAACCATGTTCCGCCCATGACGAGAATCCGCATGCGGCGATCCTGCCCGCAGCAGGCGCGCCGCCGCCACCGAAACCACGATCGAACCCCTCCCACCACCTGGATTGATCGCCCCGTGGCCGAAATGCGCTGCCGTTGGCGGGCCGTGACCACGAGTGCCACAGGAAGACCTGCGGCGACGAACCGGAGCGCCGCACCATCCTTCGCCGCCGTCGCCCCCCCGGCCATTGTGAGCAAACATCGGCTGCAAACGCCTGGGCCGGCACTACGGTGCTTCCGTCACTGCTCCGGACCTGTACGAGGAGGCGTTGCGCGTGGGTACGCATGGTGATGGCAAGGGCGGCGAGGAAGGCGACAAGAAGCAGTCCAACAAGGAGAAGGACGGCCAGTGGAACGGGCCGGTGACCGACCCTCCGAAAAAGAAGAAGTGAGGCGGCGTTGAGCTCACCGGAACGGCTCCTGGAGATCCTGACCAACAAGGGTGCGGTTCTCCCGGAGTGGAAGGATGCCGTGGCCTCGGTCGACCGCAAGCTCTTCGTTCCCGAGGCCATCGAGGTCGACGACCGGCCTCTGACACGCGGTGAACGTCCTGAGTGGTGGCTGACGGTGGTCTACGGCGACCTGCCGCTCGTCACCCAGGTCAATGACGGCAAGGACCTGGGTGACGACGCGTACAGGCTGCCGACGTCTTCGTCCTCCATGCCCTCGCTCATGCTGGAGATGCTTCAGCTCCTGGACGTTCGCGAGGGGCACCGCGTCATGGACGCCGGGGCCGGCACGGGATACAACCTCGCCTGGCTGTCCCATCGGCTCGGCTCCGACAACGTCTTCGGCATCGACGTTGACCCCGAGATCGTCGAGCAGGCCGTCAAGAATCTGGAATCGGCCGGGTACAGCCCGCACGTCGTGTGCGGCGACGCCGAGAAGGGATACCCGGACGGCGCACCGTACGACCGATGGCTCGCGACGTTCACCGTCCCCGAGATTCCCTACGCCTGGGTCGAGCAGACCCCGACCGGGCGGATCGTCGCACCGTGGGGAGGCAGCTACCACTCGTACTCGTTCGCCGTCCTCGACGTCCGGGACGGCGTCGCCGAGGGCAGGTTCAGCGGCTACCCGGCCTTCATGCGCTCGCGGACGAACCGCCCTGACCGCGGGTACCTCGGCGACTTCCTTCACCACCAGGACGAAGCCGACCGCAGCACCACCACGCTCTCGCCCCGCGATCTGGCGGCCGAGTACGAGGCGAAGTTCTTCATCGGCCTCGGCCTCCGGGACGCGTGGTCCCTGCTGGCCGAGGCCAACGACGGCAGCGACGAAGCCACGTTGTGGGTGCTTGCCGATGACCGGAAGTCCTGGGCCTCGGTGGACTACGTCCCCGGACACGACACCTTCACCGTCGAGCAGTACGGTCCTCGGCGGCTGTGGGACGAGGTCGAAGTCGGCTACCGGAAATGGGAGGCCCTCGGCTGTCCCGACCGCGACCGCGCCGGGCTCACGGTGAACCGCGACGGACAGCACGTGTGGCTGGACGGTGAGGACAACATCATCGGTACGGTCCCGCCGACCGTCCGGCTCCAGTCGTGAAGTTTCTGCCCAGGGTGTGGCAGACCCCGGTCGCTCTCCCGAGGGGAGGGAGACCGGGGCCCGGTCGGGGTGCGGAGCTGGTCAGTCTGCCTGGCGGCGCCAGGTGTTGAGAATGTTCTGGACGGCGCTGGAGACCTGGTTCTGCTGAGTGCGATCGGCCCACAGATGCGCGTCGTGCTCGGTGAGCGTGACTGTCTCGCCAGGGTTGACGGTGGCGGTGAAATTGAACTGGCGGGTGGCGCGTCCGCTGCCGGAGCGGTAGTCGAAGTGGCCGAGGTAGCCGCTCACGGCCGCGATCGTCAGCCCGGTCTCCTCGGTGACCTCCCGCTCCAGGGCGTCGATGAGGGTTTCGCCGTCGTCGACGCCGCCGGAGGGCAGCTCCCACAGTCCGCCGAGGTAGTCGCCGGCCGGGCGGTGCAGCAGCAGGACCTTGTCGTCGGTGTCGGCGATGACGGCCCCGACGACGGTCTTGGTGATGCCGTCGCGTTCCGCGGTGCGGGCGAGGTCGTCGAGCAGGCGGGTGTCGAGAGAACTCACAGCAGGTCCTTGGCGTGGGAGGCGACTTTGGCGAGGGCCGCGCTGTAGGCGTCGGCGAGGCGGGCGTCCTCCTCGCGGTGCCAGACCGGCAGCTTGAAGGTGGTGGCGTGCACGTACTTCGCCGTCGGAGAGCCGCCGACGGCGGAGACCCGGCCGTCATCGTAGCCAGGCAGCAGGGCCCCAGGGGTCTGGAACAGCGGATGAGCGCCCAGAGAGGCAGGTCGAGTTCAGTCCTGGAGGTCCTCGCCGAAGGTAACGTCCAGGTCCGCCGCCAGGGCCTGGGCGAGCTGGAGGGTCTGCGGCCGGTCGATGAGCATGCGGCGGAGGCTGCTCACCCCGCGCACGGCCGAGAGATCGTTGCCGCGCAGGTCGAAACCCGTGTACCGGCCTCCGTCGAACTCGGTCTTCTCCATCATGCAGGTGTCGAAGGCCGCGGCACCGAGGTCGCACGAGGAGAATGTGGCCTCGCGCAGCGAGCACTCCGAGAAGACCACCGGGCCAGCGGCGCGGACCCGGCTGAACGTCGTGTAGGCGAGCCTGCATTTGTCGAAGAGCACGTTGTCGAACACGACGTCCTCGAAGGCGCCGCCCATGATCTTGCAGTCGGAGAAGGCGACGCGGGAGAGCTTCCCGCCGCTCCAGCGGAGCGAGGACAGCTCGCAGCCGGAGAATTCCACCGAGTCCACACGCAGGTCCTCGAGCAGGGTCCGTTGCGCCCGCAAGCGCAGGACGCGGCCGTCCAGCAGCTGGCCCTCGGCGATATTAAGCTCGCGCAGCACGGCGTCGGCGTAGGTGAATTCCGCCACCCGGCCGCGACCGCTCTCCAGGGAGACGACGGAGGACAGGTGCAGGCCGGGTTCGTCGAGCGCAGGCAGCGTGACGCTGGTGCGACGGACGGTGCGCGTGCTCATGTTTCCCTCCCCGCAACGGGCGTCCGTCGGACACCCCGAGATGCCGCCCCCCATAGTGGCGGACCTTCGAATCCGGCGTGAGGAGGGGCACGCCGCTGCTACGGTCCCGGCTATGACGCTGTCCGTGCCGCGCGCCGTCGACCTCCGGCACGAGCCGGTGGACGAGGTCCTGGACCGGGTAGAGCAGGCGTTCCAGGTGAGGCTCGACCGGCGGACGACCGTGCGGAAACGCCGGTCCGTCGGGGCCCGGACGGACCGTGGCACGTGGGTGCGGGTCGAGCGGCGCGGCTTCGACCGGATCGGCGCCCAAGGGGGGAACGGCCCGGAGGCCGCCGCGGTCCTCACCGGCGTCGCCATGCCGCGCTGGTTCGCGGGCTTCACCTGGCGCGAGGGGAACGAGCCGGTGATGTGGCGGGCCGATGAGTTCGAACTCGCCGAGGCTGCGCCTGTCGGGAAGGGCGCGCTCGTGACCGAAGACCCCGGGCTGCCGGACGGGTGGTGGGCGGCGTTGAACGCCTCCCTGGACGCCCTCGCCGGCCAGTGGACACCGCGTATCGCCACTCCGGACACGGAGACCGCGACCCAGCAGCTGGTCACCGCCACCCTCCGGGAGACCTTCCCCGATCTCTCGGACACCAGCGTGGATGAGTGGGCGACGGCGCACGCCGATCTGACGTGGGCGAACGTGACGGGGCCAGTGTTCTGCCTGATCGACTGGGAGGACTGGGGCACGGCGCCCCGCGGGCTCGATGCGGCGACGCTGTGGGGGAACTCCCTCGCCGTCCCCGCTCTGGCCGAGCGCGTGTGGACGGAACGCCGTCAGGACCTGGAGAGCAGAACAGGACGGTTGATGGCGCTGTTCTTCTGCGCGAAGGTCATCGGCCCGCATGCTCACCCACAGGACCCACGGCTGAAGCTGGCCCAGGAAGAAGCCGCACGGCTCGTCGCCGAGCTGACCGTACGAGGCACGCGACACCGCTGAGGAGCAGGTGGCTCGGCGGAGGCGGTCCAGGCGTCGGCCCAAGCAGGGCAGACCCACCGGCACTTCCGTCTCGTCGGCCCACATGCGCCTTCAGCATAGGCGCGCTCTGTACCCGGGGCCTGGTGGCGTGGGACGCTGCCGCGATGGACCTGGTCCGTCACCGCACCGCCAGCCTGTATCCCTTCGCCCGCTTCGGCGACACGTGGCGGCTGGGCGTCATCGAGCACCCTCGGCACGGCGGCTGGATGGTCCCCGGCGGCCACATAGAACCCGACGAAACGCCCGAGCAGGCCGTGCTGCGCGAGACCACCGAGGAGACCGGCTACCGCGCCCGCCTCCTGCCGCCTGCCGGGTACGCGCTGCCTGCGGAGTACCCGCACCCCGAGACCAGCGCCGATGCGTGCGTCGACGGAGCACCCTGGTGGACGGTGAGCATGCCCGCCGGAGCCGAAGGCCAGCACCCCGAACAGCACGTGCACGTCGATCACATCCACGTCGGAGTCGTCGACCGGCCGTACGGCCCCGTCGGCCATCGCGAGCACCCGTTCCGCTGGATCACCGCCGACGAGCTGGCCGTCCTGGACGCGCCTGCGGACACCCGCATCCTCGGCGAGGCCCTGCACGAACTCGTGCCTCCCACGGCCGCCGCCCAGCACGCCCGCCCCGCCCGGGACGAGGCCCTGCGCAAGGAACTGCTGCGCCGCCGCGACGTCGACCAGGACTTCCGTGACACTCTGCACGACACGGTCACGGACGACGTCGCCGCGCGCTGGGCGGACATGGACAACGACAACACGAACTGGCTCAAGGACGTCATCGACCGCGTGGGGTGGCCCGGGCGGGCGCTGTGCGGCGACGACGGCGCCAACGCGGCCTGGATCCTGGCGCAGCATGCCGATCGGCAACCCCACCTCCAGGAGCAGTGGGTCAACCTGCTCGCCGAAGCGGTCACCGACGGCGACGCCGCGCCCTGGCAGCTTGCCTTCCTCGAAGACCGCATCGCCGTTCGCACCGACGGCGCCCAGTGGTTCGGCACGCAGTTCCGCCGGCCACCGGGCGGCGACTGGGCTCCCTTCCCGATCCGCGAGCCCGACGCCGTCGACCAGCGCAGAGCCGAGGTCGGGCTGAACCCGGTCGCCGAACGCGCGAAGGAGATCGCCGAAGCCAACCCGCGGAAGCCGTAAGGAGGGCTAGCAGGTGGGGGACGACTTCTACTGCGAGCAGGTCCTGAGCGGACTCACCCAGGTCCGGAAGATCATCGAGACGGACACGGTCCTCGCGTTCGAGCACACGCGACCCGCGTACGCCGTCCACCTCGTCGTCATCCCGAAGAGGCACGTCCTCTCGCTCATCGACCTGGGCGACGGAGGTGATCAGCTGCTGCTGGACGTGATGACCGTCGTCCGGCAAGCCGCCGCTGCGGTGAAGAACGAGCACGGAGCCTGCCGCGTCGTGACGAACATGGGCCGCTACCAGGAGAGCCAGCACTGGCACGTCCATGTGCTGTCCGGCGAGCCGCTACCGACTACCTGAACCACCCCGTCCTGCGCCACGAACGGGCAAGGGCAGCAGGCGGCGGCGAAGGCCCGAGAACAGCCGTGAACGCCCCCTGTGAGCTCGGCTAAGCGATCAAGGAACTCGGGATGCTGTTGAGTGGCAAAAGGCGCTGACGGCGGCACTGACGCCCTCGTCGGCGACAGCCGACAGCAGCGTGAGAAGCGTCAGCCAGAACGACACCTGTAGGGGTAGGGGGAACTTGGTGAGGGTCTTAGTAAACACGCCTGGTTCACCGGGGACCGGTTAACCGACGACTGGTAAACCGACGCCTGAAAACCCGTCTCCGGTGACTCTCTGCCGCCCCGCTCACGCGGTCGTCAGCGCCATCGGTAGGTCCGATCTGTGATCGGTGGCAGGAGGACCGGAACCAGACCGGCTTGGCCGCCTGCTTCGGTGAGCGTTCCGATTACCTCACCGACCGCCGGATAGAGGTGAAGGCGGGCGGCGCGGTCGAGGTCCGCCCAGACGATGGGAGCGTGATCCTCGGCATCCTGTTCCTCGTCGGCCACATTGCGCCGGGCGTCGGACGGTAGGTGCAGCACGTGGATGAGGTGGAGCCGTCGGAACGGCGCGCTGTTGCCGGGGCGGGTGGTGATCTGGTCTTGCACCCAGCGCAGCACGGGACGGCTGGTCAGCTCCGCGAGGTCAAGGCCGAGTTCTTCCTTGAGTTCGCGGACCAGGGCGGCTGGCACCTCTTCGTCGGCGTGGACGAGGCCGCCGGGCAGGGAGTATTGGTCGCCGTCGGGCCGCTCGCGGTGGATCAGACAGATGTGGTTGTCGTGGAGGATAACGGCGCAGGTGCGGATCGGGATGGTCGGGGCCGGATGGCTCATGAGGTCACGCCGGGTGCAGGGACTGCCTGTTCGAGGTGGGCGGACCAGTGGTTGCGCCAGGTGAGGGCATCGCGGACGGCGTCGGCGATGGTCTTGACCGATGTCCAGCCGAGGAGGTCCCGGGCGCGGGTGCTGGAGGTGTAGCAGCCGATCACGTCGCCGGGCCGCGGTCCTGCCTCGCGGACGCCGAGGGTGGAGCCGACGGTCCTCTCGAAGGCCGCAACCAGTTCGCGGACAGTGGTGCCTTCGCCCGTGCCGACGTTGATGACCTGGTAGCGGTCAGCGGCATCCAGCGGGAGGACCTGGTCGAAGCGGTTGAGGGCGGCGAGGTGGGCCAGGGCCAAGTCCCAGACGTGGATGTAGTCGCGGATGGCGGACCCGTCGCGAGTGGGCCAGTCGACACCGGTGACCGTGAACGACCTCCCAGCGGTATACGCCTCGATCAGCTTGCCCAAGGCATGCGTAGGGTCAGGGTTCTGCAGGCCGGTGCGCATCTCGGGGTCGGCGCCGACGGGGTTGAAGTAGCGCAGGGCGATCACGCGGGCCGGTGCTGCGGCGGTCCAGTCCTGGAGGACCTGTTCCATCATCGCTTTCGTGCGCGCGTACGGGCTGCCGGGCGCCAGGGAGCACGACTCGTCGACGTGCCCATCGGGGTGCGGGGCGTAGATCGACGCGCTGGAGGAGAAGACGACTCGCGAGCACCGGTTGCGTTCCAGCGCGCCGAGCAGTTCCACCGTCTTGGCGACGTTCTCGCGGTAGTAGCGCAGCGGCTCGGCCACCGACTCGGGCACGACGATCTTGGCGGCGCAGTGCACGGTGGCGGCGATATCCGGATGCTCGGCGAAGACGCGGTCGACGAGAGCGTGGTCGGCGACGTCGCCTTGGTAGAAGGGCCGACCGTGAAGGAACTCCCGGCGCCCAGTAGACAGGTCGTCGAGGATGACCGGGGTGATGCCGTGGTCGGCGAGCGCAGAGGCGGTGGTGCTGCCGATGTAGCCAGCGCCGCCGGTGATCAGGACTTTCTGCATGCGAATAATTAACTCGGCTGGGTTCCTGGAAGTTACGGGTCACCGGTCAGAAAATCAGAGGCCTGCCTGCGACGGCGCGCTAGGAGGCAGTGTTCGCGGGGGCGGGCTGAGGATCAAGAAGTGTTCAGGCGCTCAGGGCTGCTCGGAGGCGAGGGTGCCCGGGTAGGGGTGTCCCTCCAGGTACGCCTGCATGTGCGCCAAGATGCCGGCGATGCGGCGCGGTCCCCATGAGGCGACGTCCGTGTTGACCGGCGCCGCCGCGGTGACGAAGTTGAGGACGAAGGCATCGCGCAGCAGCAGGTAAGGCTCCAGGAGCCGGGCGAAGCCGGTCGGCAGGGGCCGCACCTGGGGGTAGCCGGCCAAGAAGGCGTGGGCGAACTCCTCGTAGGCGCCCTCTTCCTTGTGTGCGATCCGGTGGACGGACGAGAGCACGGTGGCAATGTCGAGCAGGTAGTGGCCTGTGCCGCAGTCGTCGAAGTCGATGAGGCCGATGCCGCCGCCAGTCATTGCGATCATGTTCTCGCGGTGCAGGTCGCCGTGGATACGCCCGCGGTCGTCCTGGCCGCCCTCTTGGAGGGCTGGTGCGATCAACTCGGTCACCTTGCGGAGCGCGGCGACGCCGTCGGCACCCAGCCGCTCCTGGGCGACCGGATCGGTGAGGGCATTCCCCTTGAGGAGGATCGTCTCCGCGTCCCAGACCGGCCGGTCGAACTCGGTCAGCGGCACCGTCGCGGCGTGCTCGTGCAGGTGGGCCGTCGCGCGGCCCATCTCCTGCGCCACGCCGGGCTGACGGTAGGGGGGCTCTGCTGTGCCGGGCAACCAGTGCAGCAGGGCAAGGGTGGACGGCTCGTCGTGGCCGGGGACCTCGACGGGGACCACGTAGTTGCCGCCGGTGGTAGTGACGGGCTCCGGCACAGCGACCGTGCGGGACACGGCCAGGCTCTCCAGCCACCGCATCTCGCTGCGCTGCTGGTGGTCAGGGCGACCATCGCGGACGGACAGACGGGCCACGAAGGAACCACGGCCTGGGGGAGTGACGCGCCAGACAGCGTTGTCCTCGTACTGCTGGACCTCCATCCGTACAGCCGCGCCGTCAAGTCCGTAGCGCTCGGTCAGCGCGGCCCGGGTCAGTCGCTCGAGCAGGTCGAGCTGCGCGGCGTGGGGAAGGTGGGAGAACGACGGCACGGGGGCACGGGCTCCTTGGCGGTCGGGGTGGGCACGAGCGTAGCGCGGGCCGGCCGGGGGCTGGCCGGATCGGCGCGGGAATGCACCGCTTCTGGGGACCGCCCCGACGCGACCATTGCACGGAGGATCGATTGCGCTGGTGATCAGGCGTATGTGATGTTCTGCTGCTGGGCTTCGGTGCAGGGGAAGTCGCAGACGGAGGCTGTGCGCAGTGCATCACAGCATCATGCGCGCCCTTTCGAGGTCTTCTGGTGTATCGATGGCGATCCCGTCGTCCGAGACAAGCAGCATGTGCACCCCGTGGCCATGTTCGATGAGCCGGAGCATTTCTATGCCCTCGGCGTTTTCCACCGGGCCCTGCTCGAGTCGATGAAAATGCTCGAGCCCGTCACGGGTGAAGCCGTAAAGGCCGAGCTGCCGCAAGTAGGTGGGGCGGCAGCCCTTCGGGTATGGGATCGGCTGCCGGGAGAACATCAGTGCCTTGTCGTTGTCGCTGACGACGACCTTGACGACGTTGTGGTCAAGGATGGCTGCCACGTCGCTCAGCGTCGCGTAAGCGTTGACGGCCGATGTGACGGCGTCCAGGCGGGTGAGGGCGTCCGACACGGCGTCGATCGCCTCGGGGGAGATGAACGGCTCGTCGCCCTGGACGTTGATGTACGCGTCGGCGTCGAGGTGCTGTGCGCACTCGGCGACTCGGTCGGTGCCGGTGGGGTGCTCGCCGGTCATGATGCAGGGGATGCCGAGACGGCGGCACGTAGCTGCGATGCGGTCGTCGTCTGTGGCGACGACCGCGTCATCAAGGCGGTGCGCCTGCTGGCAGCGTTGGTGAACATGCCAGAGCAGTGGCATTGTGCCGAGCTCGGCGAGCGGCTTTCCTGGGAATCGTGAGGCTCCCCAGCGGCAGGGAATGACCGCTACATGGCGGCGTGTGGAATTCATGGTCGGCTCCGTTGACGGGAAGTGACGTGGCTGTGCACCGCGGCAGGAACGTGGGGGATCACCTGTCGAAGTGGTCGAGCCAGACTTGCGCGATGGTCTGGCGGATACTCGTGGGCACTTCGTGCAGTCCGGGGTCGTACCCGCCGCGGCTGAGCGCGGCGGTGGCGGCGAGGATCTCGGCCTGGACGAGGTGGATATACGTGCCGACCGCCGCGCCGTGGACGAAGTTCACGGCTCCTCCTTCGGCGAGCACGTAGAAGTAGTGCCCGGTGACCTCGTAGCGGGTCAGGTGGTCGCCGACGGGTGTGCGCTGGTAGAGGCTGTCGAGTGCGTCGAGTTCGAGTTCGTCTTCGGAGGAGGTGACCGAGGCGACGTAGGCTCCGTTGCGGAGGGCTTCGAAGTGGCTTTGCCGCAGCGCCAGGTTGCCGGTGGCACACAGGACGAGTTCGGCGTCGCGGATTGCCTCGGTGCGGGATGGCGGAGTGCGGAATCCCTGGGAGTGCGCTTGTACGCGTTTGACGGGGTCGCTGTCGAAGACGGTGACGCGCAGGTCGTGGGCGCGCAGGGTGTGGGCGATGGCACGGCCGACCTTGCCGAAGCCGATGACGCAGGCGGCGCGGCTGGTGAGGATGTCGCCCCGGGTGCGGACCAGTGCGTCGGCCGAGAAGACGATGGAACGGCCGACGAGGTGGTCCTCGCAGTGCTTCAAGGGTGAACGGGCCACGGAGAAGACCGGGCAGGGCAGTGCTTCCAGTGCCTCGTACCGCTGATGTCCGTTCTCGGTGTCCTCGACGACGCCCACAACGCGGCCGGAATACTTCTCGGCCAGGGTGGTGATCGCGGGAGCGAAGTAGCCGCCGATGTCGAGAAGGACGACGTCGTGGCTCGGGGCGGTCTTCTCCAGATACTCCAGGGCCCGGGCGGGGTCGGCGAACTTCGCACGGCTGAGGTCGTGCACGGCGTAGGTGCGCCGGACTTCCTGGAGGGCCTGGGGGTTGATGGAGCGGGGCTTGGGCAGCACGGCGGCGATGGTCGACGTGCGGGCCAGGGCGTGCAGGAAGGCCGGCCGTTCGGGGAGCAGGTGGGTGATGATCAGCAGGCTGATCAGGCCGTTGACAGGGAACTGTGCGGTGATCCGGCGGAAGTAGGCGTCGAGCCGGGCTTTCTCGGGGCCTTCCACGGCATCTCCTTCTCCGCAGTGGGGGTCAGGCCGCGGCGCTGTAGGGGGCGTGAGCGAGTTCGTGCATTTGAACGCGCATGCCGCTGTGCAGGTCGGCCGTGGCGCGCCAGCCGAGGGTGGCTTCGGCGAGCCGGGTGTCGGCTCGGGTGCTCAGGACGTCTCCGCTGCGTGCCGTGTCGGCGCGGACGTCGATTTCCCGGCCGGTGAGGCTCTGGGCGATGTTGATCACGTCGATCAGGGAGGCGCTGGTCCCGCCGCCGACGTTGATGATGCTCGTGCCGTCCGGGGCGATGCCGGCGGCGATGGTGGCCGCGATGGCGTCGTCGATGAAGGTGAAGTCCCGGCGCTGGTGTCCGTCTCCGTACAGCTGGAGGGGGCGGCCGGTGAGGGCCGCGTGGAGGGTGCGGTGGATGAACATGTCCGGGCGCTGGCGGGGGCCGTAGACCGTGAAGTACCGCAGGGCGACGACGGTCGTTGGGCATGTGGCACGGGCGGCGTGGGCCAGGCACAGCTGTTCTTCGGCGAGTTTGGTGACCGCGTACGGAGAAACTGGGCGGGGGCGGTCGCTTTCGACGCTCGGTCCTCCGCTGGTGACCCCGTAGACGCTGGAGGAGGACGCAACTACCAGGCGGGGGACGCGCATGCGGGTGGCCGCGTCCATCACGCGCTGGGTGGCCAGGATGTTGGAGCGGACGTACTCGCTGAACTGCGGCCCCCACGACGGGCGCACGCCGGGGATGCCGGCCAGGTGGAAGATGACGTCCGCGTCGACGAGCAGGGGGTCGATCGCGCAGTCGAGGAGGTCGGCGGTGACGGGGATGTAGCCCTGGAGCCCGTGCAGCACGGCGTGGCTGGCGGCGGCGGACTCGTCGCTGGCGGGGCCGCGCCGGTCCACGCCGATCACAGTGGCGCCCGCGTGGAGGAGAGCGTGGGCGAGGTGGGAGCCGATGAACCCGGCCGCACCCGTCACGACCGCGCGCCGGATGACCGGTGCGGTGACGGCGGGGTGGATCTCTGACATAGGGGCCTCCGGAGGGCTGGTGGAAGGGGGCTAGCTCAGCAGGCGGGAGAGGACGGTGCGGCCGTGGGCGGTGAGGACGGGGTCGTTTTGTTCGTGTCCGCGGACCAGTGCGGTGGCGGCCTCGATGGCGCCGAACCGTTCGAGGAGGCGTTGCTCGATGGCGGACGGGCGTGCCCCGTAACCGTTGAAGAAGGCGTCGCGGAGGTTCGGGGCCGCCTGCCAGCGGCGGAATTCGAGTCGGGCGAAGTCACGCACGCGGGCATCACGCCGCATGTGCTCCATGTCGATGACCCGGAACCCGTCTCCGATGATCCAGTTCTGCGGCTGGTAATCGAGATGGCAGACGGCGCTGTCCATGGAGGCGTCAGCCAACTCCTCGACGATCCCGCTGAGAAGCCGGTGTTCGGTCCCTGACAGGAGGCCGGTTTGCTCGGCCTTGCCGATCCAGCTCCGCAGACGAGCAGCGAGCTCTACGCCCAAGGCACCGGCGCTGCGCCGTGCCGTGCCCCGGTGCAGGGACCGCAGGACAAGGCCGGCGTCGTGGTGCGCCTGCTCCTCCTGGGGGGACCCGGGAGGAAGAGTCTGGCCTCCCTGCCCGTGGACGGCAGTGAGCAGCAGTGTGCGCGTGGAGTCGTGTCGGGCGACGAGCTCGGGTGCGTGACCGTGCAGGTGGTGGGCCCATGTGGTGTAGGCCCGGACTTCTTGGCCGTAACGGGCGGATCGCCAGTGCTGCTTGGCGACATAGGTGGTTCCCGCGGTGTCGGCGAGGCGCAGCAGGTGGGGCGGGAGCGCCGGGTCCGCGACGGTGGTGACTTCGCCGACGGTGCTGCGAGCGAGTTGGACGCGCGGGTCGTCGGAGTCGGATGTCATGGCGCGGGCTCCGTCGCCGGCCCGGCGAGGTGCGCGGTGTCGTTGTGGACCTCGAGAAGCCACCGCTGCTGGCCGAGCCGGTTGAGGTGGTGCTGCCACCGGCTGATGGACGCATGGGAGATCGCGAAACCGGCATCGGTGCCTGGACCGAGGCCGAGCAAGAGAGTGTGGGCGGCGATGACGGTCTCGCCGTGGGCCGCGAACAGTAGACGGTCGCCTTCGTGGGTGGCGATGAGGTCCCGGAGAAAGGCGCCGGCCCGGTGCAGGTAGCCGTTCCAGGTGTCGGATCCCTCCGCCCACGGCTGGTCAGGATGGACGTGCGGCGCGCCTCCGGCGGCGGTCTTCACCTCGGCCCAGAGTTTGCCGTCGGCTGCGCCGTGGACGGGACCGTCGAGGCCAGGGGCGGTGCGAACCGGCAGGTCGAGGGCCTGGCTGAGGATCTCGCCGGTCTGGCGGAGCCGGAGGCGGGGACCCGTGTAGAGCGCGGTGAACGGCGTGCTTCGGTGCGCAGCGGACAGCCGGGCAGCCGCCAGGGTCACCTGGGCGTGGCCGCGGGTGGTGAGTCCCGTGCAGGTCGCGGGCCCGCCGACGACGCCGTCAACGTTGCACTGGGCCTCGCCGTGCCGGACGAAGACGAGTTCGGTGGTGATCATGCTGGGCCTCCGAATCCGGGGACGCTGAAGCGGTAGCCGTTGCGCCCGACATACGGGGCGGTCAGATGCACGTGGAGCGTGAGAAAGGCGTGGAGGCGTTGGAGATCGGTGGTGCCGAGCCGGGCATCGTGACGGGAGGCGGCCTCGTTGTAGAGGTCCAGGGCCCGGCCGATGTCGGGCGGTTTGATCGGCCCGTGCGTCATGATCAGCGCGGTGATCAGCTTCGCCAGGTCATATCCGAAGGGGGCGAGCGTGAGGTCGTCGGTGTCGACCGTGAAGATCGTGCCGTCGGCGGTGATCAGGAAGTTCCGCGGGTTGCTGTCCTTGTAGAAGGCGACCGGCCCTTCAGCGGTCTCTTCCAGGAGCGTGACCAACATGGCCAGAACCGACGCGTCGGGCAGGTAGCCCTGCTCCAGCCGCTTGCGCAGGGCGACCTCACGGCAGGCGACGTAGTCGGGGAACAGAGCGCCGTCGCGGAAGGCGTGCGGCATGGCGAGCGAGGCGTGGTGCAGGTCGCTGGTCCAGGCGGCGCCGTGGGCATCACCCAGCATGCCGGCCAGCCGCGGCAGGTCGTGCGGCGCGGCGTGTCGGCCCTCGATCCATGCAAACGTCAGGCTGGCTGGGGCAGTGGCAGTGAGCGTCGGCTGCAGGAGCGGCCGGGCGTGCGTGGCGAGCCAGTGGTAGTGCCGGGCGGCTTCAGCCGCTTGCCTGGTGCCGCGGTAGCTCTTGATGAAGCAGGTGGGGATCATGGCCGGCCTCCCCGGTGCCGAGCCACGACGTAGGTGATGACTGAGCTGGTAGTGATCGGCTGCTCGGGGAGTGCTTCGTGGAGCGCCTTGGCCAGTGCGCCCGGGTTGCCGTACAGGCCGGGGACAAGGTGGTACTTCGGGTTCGTGGCGAGGTACTCCGCCGCGTGATCAAGTCCGTCGAACGTGAAACGGTGCTCCTCGTGCTCAGCCTTGATCACTTCCAGGGAGCTGCCCGTCAGCTCCGCGAGGTTGCCGCTGTGCGCGGCGGTGTAAAGGCTCTCGTGTTGCTCGGCGAGCGGGTCGAGCCCGGCGGCGGCGACGAGGGCGTCCATCTCTCGATAGCTGTCGAGCGATTTGGTGACCAGGACGGCGAGCCCATCACCAGCCAGCACGCGGGCGATCTCGGCGAGGACGCGTTCGGGCTGCGGTGAGTGGTAGAGGCAGAACGCAGCCACCACCGACTCAGCTGAACCGCCGGCCAGAGGCAGCTGGTGGAAGTCCGCCTGGAGGAACTCCGTACGAACATCGCGATGCCTTCCCACCCGCTCGCGGGCGTCGGCCAAGAGCGCCGGGGCGAGATCGATGCCGACCAGCCTCGTCGGCCGGAGCTGCTCGGCCAAGATCCGAGTACTGGTACCGCGACCGCAACCGATATCCACCACTAGCCCAAGCGGCGGTGCGCCCTCGCCGCGGTGATCCGTGAGGCTGCGGACGATGGCCTCGGGCACTGGCCGACCGGAGGTCTTCGCTTGCATGAGAGCGCCGGTGCGGCGGGACAGCCGGGCAGCTCGGCCGTATAGATCGTGATGCCGTCCGGGGTCGAGAAAGGGGTTGTTGATCACGAGCCGCACCCCCGCAGGGGCTGCGACCGGGTCAGCTGTGCTCGGCGGCGACCTGTCGGAGCCAGCGCCGCGCGTGGCGTCGGCTGGTCAGCAGCACCACGGTGGCGTGCCCGGCGGCGAACTGCTCGATCTTGGCCATGACGCGGGGGCGCATCTTGCGCCGGTACGTCGCGACGTACTTGATCACGCCCCAGTGGATCCGGTTGTGCACTCCGTTGCCCTGGTGTCCGGCGCCGTGCCGGATCTGCCGGGAGAAGATCCCCCACAGGGCGGCCGGCGTGGAGACGTCCATGAGGACGACGGTGTCGCAGGCTTCGAGCCGGATCTGGAGCGTGGAGTTGTAGTTGCCGTCGATCACCCAGGCCGGCTCGGCGACGAGATTCCGCTGCACCTGGGCGAACTCCGCCATGGGCAGCTCGTTCCAGTCGTCGTCGTAGTACGCGGCATCCAGGTGCGTCACCGGTGCGCCGAGCAGGGCGCCGAGCTTGCGGGCGAGGTGCGACTTGCCGCTGCCTCCGCAGCCGACGATGGCGACTTTCTTCATGGTGCTCCAGCCTAGGGCTACGGGGACGGTCAGGTGGCCTGGCTGCCGAGAAAGGTCCGGGTGATCCGGGACGGGCTGCCCGAGCGTGGTGATTCATCGGGCCGCTCCTCGGCAGGCATTCGCTGGGGCGCTGGAGACCGAGTCGAGGACGGCTTCCAGCACGTCCACCTGGCGGCTCAGCCCAAAGAGCTTGAGGCGGGCGAGGCAGGCGGAGATCAGTTCCGCGTGCTGGCGCGTGCTGGCGATCTTCTTCAGGTCAGTGATCTTGCGGACCACGTGGCCGCCCGACCGGACCACCAGCTCGTCGGGGACGAACCGCTCGACGTGCCGGATTCCGGACGGGGCCAGCGGGAGGCAGCCGGCGAGGACGGCTTCGAAGATCCGCTGCGTCATCTGGCCCGCCGCGGCGTACCTCTCGGGCAGCAGCAGGACCGTGGTCAGCGCGCCGCCGTACAGGCGGGTGACCTCCGTGAAGGGGACCCGCCCGAGAAAGGTGATGTGCGGCCAGCGGCCGGTGTGGGGCCACTTGCCGCCGACCCGGTGCTCGAAGCAGGAGGCAGCCGGGGCGAAGAAGCGGTCGAAGGCTTCGTTGCGGTCGTACTGGTTGCCCACGTAGGCCAGCGGAATCTCGCGTGGCCTCTTCGCCAGGGCGTTCGGATCGGTCTGGGCGAGCAGCTCCTCGTCGACGGGGAAGAGGAGCGTGTGGGCGCCCGGGGTGGGCTCCAGGGCGGCTTCGCACACCGCGACCGTGGGGTGGCGTCGCCAGATGCTGTCCGGCGGCAGCTGGCGGTCCTTGTCCCAGATCACCGTGGGCACACGCCGGTGTGTGGTGTAGCGCAGCAGCAGCTCGGACTGCCGGTGCAGATCGCAGGTGTGGCCCGTGGTGCCGCAGACGGTGGTGTTGCGCCCTTCGATGGGCCAGCGCCATTCGAGGAACAGGACGTCGATGTCGGGGAGCCCGGCGTCGAACGTGTAGGGGCGGCTGACGGTGTCGCCGGCTTCGAGCCGGTCGCGGTCGGCTTGCAGGAAGACGATGTCGTGGCCGCGTGCGAGGAGGGCGTCGATCAGGGGGCGCCGGTGGCTGCGGCCTCCGTCGGGGGTGTCGGTGATGCCGTTGCCGAGGAAGCCCCAGAAGCTGTATCCGATCTTCATTTGGTGATCCACCAGCCTTCCAGCAGCAGTGCGTCCAGCCCGGAAGCAGTGAGGCAGTCGAGGGCCATGTCCGGGGTTCCGCAGATGGGCTTGCCCTTGACGTTGAGCGACGTGTTGATCAGCACGGGGACGCCGGTCCGGCGCTCGAACGCCTGCAGGACGTCGTGCAGGAAGGGGTTCTGCCATGCGGTGACGGTCTGGAGCCGGGAGGTCCCGTTGGCGTGGACAACGGCGGCGATGCGCTCACGGGCCTTCGCCGTGACCGGGGAGGCCATCGACATGTACGGGGCCTCCTGGCCGAGGGTGAAGAACTCGCTCGCCCTCTCGGCGAGCGTGACGGGCGCGAACGGACGGAATGGCTCGCGGAACTTCACCGTGGCGTTCAGGCGCTCCACGACACCGGCCTCCAGCGGGGAGGCGAGGATCGACCGGTTGCCCAGGGCCCGGGGGCCGGCCTCGAGGCGGCCCTGGAACAGGCCGACGATCAACCCGCTGGCCAGCTGGTCCGCAAGGAAGCCCGCAGCCTCTTCGCCCAGGGCCTTCTGCTTCAGACCCGGCCACCGGGAGAGGTCCAGGTGCGGCTGCCGGTAGGACGGCCCGAGATAGCAGGCGCGGGCAACCCCTTCGAGAGACTCCTGGGTGCCAGCGTCGCTGTGCACGGCGATCGCCGCACCGATCGCGGTGCCGGCGTCCCCCGGCGCGGGCGGGACGAAGACCTCATCGAAGATCCCCTCCTCGACGATCCTCCCGATGCCGACGCAGTTCGTGGCCACGCCCCCGCCCACGCACAGCCGCCGTGACCCGGTGATCTGGCGGGCTCGGCGTGCCAGGTGGAGCATGACCTGCTCCGTGCGTTCCTGAAGCGCCGCGGCAAGATCCTGGTGGACCGGCTGGAGCTGCTCCCCAGAGTGTCGCGGCGGACAGGTGCGGGCGGTGAAGAGAGGGGAGACCCGGGGGTAGCCGGAGTGGAGAACCCGCGGGGGGAAGTAGGCCAGGTCCACGGCGAAGCCGGTGGCGGTGGTGCGCAGCGCGCGGGTGAACACGGGCCGGAACCGGGCGGCATCACCGAGGGCCGCCAGCGCCATGACGGTGCCTTCCTCATCACCGCGCCGCCAGCCGAGGTGCTCGGTGACGGCCCCGTACACGTAGCCGAGCGAGGCTGGGTCGCAGATCTGCTCAAGAGTGCGCATGTGCGGGCGTTCGGCGTGATGGCCGTGGGCGAGGGTGGTGGTCTGCCGTTCGCCGAGGCTGTCCACGACCAGGACGGCCGCCTCGCTCCATCCCGAAGCCGCGAAGGCGATCAGCTGGTGAGCGCGGTGATGTAGTACCGGGGTGATCTGGGCACGGGGGAACTGCTGCCGCAGGTACTGGAGGCGGCGCCGCGTGCGCACGGCGACTTTGGCGAACCCGGTGGCACGCGGCAGTGCCCGGGAGCGGGCGGTGCCCGACAGCAGCAGGCGCGCCGCGCCGGGGACCTCGGCCAGATAGCGGGCGGGCCGGAAGTTGTACGCGACCGCATCTACATCGGTCGGTGCGAGGCCGGCCTGGTCGAGCAGCCAGGCGATGGCGTGGTGGGGGTATGCGCGGGTGTGCTTCGTGCCGGAGAGGCGTTCCTCCTCGACGAAGCCGACCAGGTTGCCGTTCACCAGGAGGGCTGCAGCGGAGTCGTGGGTGAAGGAGCACAGGCCGAGGATGATGGCGGGCATCGGATCCATCGCGGGTTCACCCTTCCGCTGCGGTCGGGGCGCAGGCGCGGCGGGTCAGCTCGCCGTACCAGTGGGCCAGCGCGTCACCGAGCGGTCCGCCAACCGTCGCCGCGGCGTGCCGCGCCTCCTGGTGCGCGCCGCCCTTCCACAGGCGGTAGCTGCGCATCGTCGTGGCCATGCCGTCCCAGGCCGGGTGTCCGGTCTCGTCTCCGGCCTCGACGCGGTCGAGCAGCTTGTCGAAGCCGTCCCACGGGGTGGCGAGTTCGGGCATGACCTTGGTCGCGTTGACGTCGGTCAGGCCGTCGGCCTGGTCGAGGTCACGCTCGTAGATATGCAGGGAGCCGACCTGGTGGTGGTACTCGCCGAGTTCGGCGCCCAGCCATCCGGCGACCAGTTCGTGCAGCGTGGTGTAGAAGAACAGGTCGTACGGCATGCCGATCCACACGTCCTGGCCGCGCATGCTCGTCGTCATGTGGAGGCGGCCGGCGCGCAGGTGGAAGCGGAACCCGAGGGTGCACGGGACGTCCTTGTGCCCGGCGGCGTCCCGTGCGGGGTCGTAGAGCTGAATCAGAGCCCGGCGGGAGTCGGGGTCGTCCTTGAGGATCTCGACGACCCTCCGGAGCTGGTCAACCCTCCCTCCCCAGTTCCGCATCCGGGGCCCGTACGCGCCCTTGAGAACGCCGTCGTCGGCGTAGTGGCGCAGCCGTCCGTTGAACTCGTAGATCCACGAGGCATCGGTGCCGGACAGGTGCCAGATGGTCTCGGCCACGGCGAAGGCCGGGTTGATGACCCGGGCCGGCGGCGCGCACAGCAGCCGTGCCCTGGGCTGGGTCAGCCGCATGGTGACGTTGAGGATCTCGCGGGTCGCCATTGCGCGGGGACTGATCGTGTCTCCGTTCTTGGCCAGCGTCACGGCCCCGACGAAGAGTTCGGCCATGCTGTCGGCGGTCAGGTGCGTCATGGTGGCGTCTCCCTCGCCTTGCGATGCGCCGGGGCCGATGCCCCGGTGGTGGAGGTGGTTATGCCGGGCCGGTCTGGGACCGGTTGATGACGAGGCGGGCGATGTCCTGGGCGCTGGTGCCGCGCCAGCGGCACACCGCGTCGGCGGCCGCGCGCGCAGTCTGCAGCCTGGGCAAGGCACTGAGTGCGCTGGCGATGTCGTCGGCCGTCCCGCAGCGCTGTGCGAGATCGTGACCGGCGAGGCCCAGCGTGCGCCCGCCGGGATGAGCAAGTTCGAGAACGGGAACGCCCAGCAGCACGGCCTCGATGCCGCAGGTGGAGTAGGCGCTCAGGACCGCGTCGGCCCCGGCCAGACATCCGCGGGCCCCGATCTGCGGATCGGCAACCGCCACCGGCGGCCCGCCCGTTCCCTTGAGGAAGCCGTCGAAGGAGTCGGTGCTCTGCGCCGGGTGGGGCGCGATGACCAGGCCCCAATCCCCCTCGGCCTTCTCCAGGGCCTCGACGAGGAGGTTCCCCTGAGCACGCAGTAGGGCGGGGCCGAAGGGCTGGCATGCCCATACCGCGATCTTCTCGGGTCGGCGGCCCGCGCATGCCGACAGCAGTTCATCGAGGTAACGGCGCTGCCGTTCTTGATCGAGGCTGGCGAGGGCATCGAAACGCGGCTGCCCCAGGACGTGGACCTCAGCGTTCGGGTGCCGTGCCCACGCTTTCGCGGGCGCGACGTCCCGTTCGCCCATGACGACGATGTGACGGCTGTGCAAGGCCGGCCACGCCACCGACTGCGAGGCCCACGCACCATGCTGGACGTAGACCGTGGAAATGCCGTGGCGCTCGGCAGCATGAACCGCCAGCGCCCCCAACGGGCTGGTGTCGTTGCACAGTACAACGGTGTGCGGCCCGGTGGCGGCGAGCACGCCGTCCAGCCACGTCTCCGTTCGGATCACCGCGCGCCACGACGGCTGGGTACTGCCGCCGCTCGTCTCGACCACGGCGGCAGCGAGCAGCTCCAGCCGGTCCAGCCGCACGGCCAACTCCCGGACACAGACCGTCTTGTCGTAGTCGGCCGGCTCCTCGCCGGCAAGGCCAGGATCGGAGACCGTACCTGCGGTGGAAAGGAGGCTGGGCGGTGCCGGGCACAGGCAGATGGACGGGGCCTCAGGCTTCGGGCACCGCTCCGCGGTGTCCGTGGCCAGATCGACCAGGACACTGGGATGACCGTCGCGGGCCAGTTCCTCGAGCACCGGCAGGAGGGTCTGCGCGTGACGGGAGGACCACGACAGCGCCACGACCTCGGACGGCGGCATCGCCGAAGGGACAGGGCTGGGTACAGGCGATTCATCCTCACGGGCGGCCGTGAGCTGTCGCAGCTGCGCAGACCGCACGGGATTGCCGGAATCCAGTGCGCCCAGGAGATAGGCGATACCGGACCACGTCACGGTGTAGAGGCGGTACTCGCGGGAGCTGGTCCCGCGTGTTTCGACCAGTGCTTCGCGCGGGGCGGGAACGATGCTGCCGGGGTTCCGCACGAACGGCTCCCACGCGCTCAGCGCGAGCAGCTTGCGCACCACTTGGACGACGAGGCGGCGCACCGGGACGTGCTGTATGTGCAGCCACGAGGCCCCGCCGGGCGTCAGAGCCCGGTAGGCGCTGTACGCCTCCAGCCCGGCCATCACGGCAGAAACGTGAGTGTCCAACTCCTGCTGACCAGCCGGCATGGCTTCGAGAGCCGCCGTGGTGGTCCACTGCGCCGTCCGACAGTCCGGCGAGCTGGCTTCCTCAACGAGTACCCACTGGTGCGTCTCGCCGGTCCGCGCCCGGGCGAGGATGAGCGAGCCCGGGCCGTCGGGGGTCACCGCAGGCTCCCTTCGACGAGGGACACGGAGCCCTGGGCCTCGCCGAGGAGCTGGATGAGATCCCCCGGAGCGTGCGCGATCGGAGGGACCGGGTCACCGGGAGAGCCGTAGCCCCAGGCCGCGTGCACGTACGCAACGCCAGCTCGGCGCGCGGCTTCGTGGTCAACCGCCATATCGCCCACGAACGTGGCCTGCACCGGATCAGCACACAGATCCACGAGCGCGAGCAGCAGCGGATCGGGGGCCGGCTTACCGCGGCCAGGACCCCCCGCTGCCCGGACCGCGCGGAAAGGACAGCCGAGCTGCCCGAGCAACGGAGCAGCGCGGTCCAACGACTTGGACGTGACGACGCCAAGCAGCCACCCTCGGGCGACGAGGGTGTGGAGCACTTCCTCCACGCCCTCGAACGGCCGAGCCAGATAGGCAACGGCCTTCGACGCCTCCGAGTACGTCCGGTGCACCACCTCGTCGGCATCGTCCACACCCAGACGGCTCATGATGTCGTCGAACGGACGGCCCAAGTGCTGCTCGTACTGCTCGAACGGCACATCAAGGCCGTGGCGCTGCTGAACCGCGCGCCACGCCTCCTTCATCACCGGCCGCGTATCGAGGAGGACCCCGTCGAGGTCGAGGAGCAGCGAGCGCTGTCCGCTGCGGCGCGCCTGATCGGCGTGACGGCTCTGTACCGCGGGGCAAGGTGTCGAGGTCATGCTCTTCTCCCTCGAATGCGAGGTGGGAGTGTTGTGGATTGCACGAGCGTGCCGAGTTGCCAGGCATCCAAGACCGACGGGCGGACGGGCAAGGCTGGCCCGCGACGGTCTCGGAAAGCGCTGGTTTCTCAACGTCAGCTGGAAGCCAGTCGGAGGTGGTCCCCGGTGGCCGGCCGATGGCTCTCCAGCAGACTCCAGCGCCCGCCCGCACCGGGTAAGGCCTAACCCTGAAGGCCGCAACTCCCTTGCGAAATCGGAAAGTTCTTTGAACCGCCCTGCCACTGACTGAGGGCCGCGGCTACTTTGGACACGCGCCCGCCGCGAGGAGGTACCGTGAGCGTCCCCGCCACGCATGCTCCGTCCCACCCCGACCTGGGCGCACTCATGCGAGGCGGCCGCGGTGCCCGTCGGCCGAAAATGACCCAGGCGCAGCTCGCCGTGATCGTGGGTTACTCCACCTCGTGGGTCTGCCGCGTCGAAACAGGAGAGATCATCCCGCCGGATGCAACCCTGCGGCGCATCGCCGCCGCGCTGGACATCCCACCCGATGAGCTGATCAGCGCCGCTCACCCGCCGGAGCGAGAACCGGCACGGGATCCGCAAAGCCCCGGATCCAGCGGCACGGTGACGGATACCGTGACCACAGGGGACATCGAGGAGGAGGATGCCGTGCGGCGCAGGGGATTTCTCACCGGAGCGGTCGGAGTCGGCGCCGTCATGGTCACCGGCACCCCCGCCACCGCCTCCGGACGGACCCCGGCCGACCCCGCGGCCGCACTGGAGGCGGGGCTGTTCCACCCGCCCGCCACCGGCCCCGTGCCACTTGCCCAGCTCGACCGGGCGCTTCACCGGGCCCGCGCGGACTTCCGCCACGCCCGCTACCACGTCCTGGGCACCGAGCTCCCGCTGCTGCTCGCCGCCGCCGATACGACTCGCGTCCACCTCACCGGCCATGCCCACGAGCGAGCCTGTGCGCTGGCCTCCTACGCCTACAGCCTCGCGGCCGAGCTGGCCAGCAAACTCCATTCCGAGACGGTCTGGGTTGCGTCCGACCGTGCCCTCGCCGCCGCCCGCGACTCCGGACAGCCCGCACCCCTCGGCGAGGCCACGCGCATGCTCTCGGTCGCCATGCGCCGCGCCGGCCGTCACCACCAGGCCGCTGGCCTCCTCATCCACACGGACCGTCAGCTGGCCGACGATCCCAGGGAGCAGGCCCGAGCCGTTCGTGCCGCAAATCTCCTGACGGCCGCCTATACCGCCGCTCACTACGGTGACCGCACAGCCGCGCTCGCCATGGTCGACGAGGCCCAGCACATCGGACAGCGAGTCCACTACGGGCACGGCATGGAACAGGTCACCATCCGGGCCACCCGGGAACAATGCGAAGGTTTCCGCCTGAGCATCTACAACAAGCTCGGCACTCCGGACGACGCGGTGTCGGTCATCCGTCGGATCAACCCCAGCACCTTCCCGACCCCCGAGCGCCGCGCCCGCTTCCGCACCGACGAAGCACGCATCTGGCACCAGCTCGGCGACAACCCCCGGACCTTCGCTGCGCTTCGCGCCATCGAGCACGAAGCACCCGAAGAAGCCAGGCGCCCGTCGGTAAGGTCCCTCACTGCGGACTTGCTGTACTCGTCGGCGAGCTTGCCGGGCCTGAAGGATTTCGCCGGCAGGACAGGAGTTCGCAGCTGAGCTCCGTCCGCTGTCCTTGCCAATCCGGCCAGACCCGGTGCCCCTCTCCTCGGGCTGCAGCATCTCAGCGCCGTCCGGCACCAGGCTCTGCCGGCCGGGACGCACCAGCAGTTCGACTTGGGCGCGCAAGACTGCCGAGCCCTCGCTGACGCGAGTCGTACGCCTGAACATGACTGCCTGCCCGGGCACGGTCAGGTCGCCGTCGGCAATGCAGGTTTGCGCCTCGCGGGGGGCGCGGCCTGCAGCTGGAAGCCGAGGGATCGACACGGCGCTGCTGGAGATCAGCACAGTGTCGGGGCGATCGAAGGGGCGCATACAGCTCTCCCTTGGCGGTGCGTCAGCCGTGCGGAAGCCGGAGCCGCTGCTCGTCCATGGAGCGTCACCCGCCCTGCGGCGAGACGGCCCCCGGCGCGAAAAGCACACCGCAGGTGCGCGTGGCGGAGCCAGACGGGCGGCCGTAGCGGAGTGTTGCGGTTCCCGCGCTCCATGCTGTGGCGGAAGGTGTGGCGCGGTGTGGCGGATGGCGCGCCACACCTCCACGCGACCTTCCGTGCGCCGCTACGGTGGTGGGGCCCCGCACACGGCAGAGGAGCTTCCGGTGACGGTCTCAGGCGAGCACACAAAGCGAAAAAAACAGGCGAATGTGGCGCTCAAGTACTGGATAGACCGTGCTGGGCAGAGTTACGGAAAGCTCGCTATCCACCTGAATCACACCACCGCAGCCCACGGCCATCCCGAGCTCGTCACCGACCGGTCCCGCATTGGTCACTGGGTCAACGACGGGGAAATCCCCCGGGAGTTGATGCCCCAGTACCTGGCCGAGACCCTTACCCGGCTCTGCGGACTGCCCACACCCCTGACCCCGGCCGACCTTGATCTCGCCCCCCGCGAGCCCTCCCTGCACGCCCCCTTCGCGCTGCCCCCGGCAGCGCCCGACGAAGCAGGTGATGATCAAACGAAGCGTCGAACCGCGCTCGCACTCATCGGCGGCACCGCCCTGACTCCCCTGATGACCACAGGCCACGCCAGTGCCCAGACCGTGCGCGCCTACACCCAGCACGCCACCAGCACGGAACTCGCCCCCGGCGACATCGAGCAACTCGACCTCGCGGTCCATCACCTCGGTGCCACCTACTCCGCTCAGTCACCGGAAGAACTCTGGCCCGTCGCCGCTGCCCACCGCCACCAGGCATTCGTCTTCCTGCACGAGCGCCGGCACACCCTTGACGAAGGCCGCGCTCTCGCCCGGCACAGCGGCATGCTTTCCGTCGTGCTCGCCTGGCTCGCACACGATCTCGGCAAGGGCGACCTGGTCGAGGCCCTCTGCGAAGACGCCTGGGTCCACGGCAAACAGGCCGGCGTCAAAGAGGTCGGAGCCTGGGCGGAAGACGCCCGCTGCACGCACAAGCTCTACGCCGGGCACCCGCTCGACGCCCTCACCGCGGCCACCCGCGGCCTGGCCGTCGCGCCCAAGGACGGCAACGCCGCCGTACGGCTGAGTGCCCAAGTCGCCCGCGCCAACGCACTCCTCGGCAACCGCAGCGCATACCGGGCCGCGGCGCAAACATCCCACCGGCACCAGGCACGACTGCCCCTCCACGCTGCCGGCCTCTACGCCGTCGACGCCGTCCGCATCACTTCCTACGACGCCACGAGCCTGCGATGGCTCGGCGACGCCGACCGCTCCCGCACTGCAGCCCAAGAAGCCGTCGACTACTACCGCACAGCACCCCAACCCCACCAAGCACCCACGCGCCTGGCCATCGCCCAGCTCGACCTCGCCCATGCCCACGCCGCCCTACGCGACCCCGAAGCCGCCGTCGACACCGCACGCCAGGCAATCACCGGCAGCAGGCTCGTCAACTCCGTGAAGGCACGCGCCCAAGAACTCAACATGACCCTGCTACGCCGGTTCCCGACCCACCCCGCCGTCGGCGAATTCGCCGACGAAGTCCGCGCCCTGCCCGCCTGACCGCCACTACCAGCGAGCATCCACCCACGGCCGCACATCCACCGCGTCCATCCCGGCCGCCTCGGCAGCAGCCAGTCCCTCATCGGCATCCTCAAGGACAAGACACCGCTCCGCAGCCACCCCGAGCCGCCGCGCCGCTTCCAGGAACAGATCGGGAGCAGGCTTGCCCCTCGAAACAGCCTCGCGCGTCACCACGGCATCGAACAAGCGGCTCAGACCCGTACTGGCGATCCCGGCACGCACCACAGTCCCGCCGCCTCCCGAAGCAACAGCGCACCGCAACCCGCTCGAACGGCCGGCCTCCACCCACCGCACGATTTCTGGGAACGGACGCAAGGCCGATATCGACTCGATGATCAGTGCGCTACACCGCGTAATGATCTCGGCGTGGCGTGCCGGCGGCACACCGAGCTCGGCCAGCAGATCACCGGCGGACGTGCCGAGCCGCTGCCTGTACCAGCCCTCTTCCACCGCCACGCCACAAGGAGCCAGCGCCGCAGCCAGCGACGTGAAATTCAAAAACTGGGAATTGACCAGCGTACCGTCCCAATCCAATACAAGAGCCGCATAACCTGTGAAATCCACAGACATCCCCTGGCCACCCCCGCCGTCAACGCCTTCATCCCCACCGTCCGCCGGGCTGCGGCGGCCGAGCATCATCCGCTACTGTCCCCCGCGTGTATCCGCTGAGGGAACAGGCCGGCAAGCGTCTACGTCCACGGTCGCCGCAACAGCACCTGCTCCTCCTGGACTTGGACAACACCACCGTGGACCGCGGGGCGGGGCTGCTGCGCTGGGCGGAGGAATTCACCCAGGAGCACAGCCTTGGTTCAGAGGCCGTCGAATGGCTCATCACTGCCGACAAGGACGGCCTGAAACCCCGCGGCCGGTACTTCGCCGAAGTCCGGCAACGCTTCACACTTGCAGCCACCCCGGACGAACTGCATCACGCCTATCAAGCCCGGTATCCCCGGCACATGCACTGCCCTCAGTCCGTCCTTGACCAGCTCGCACGGCTGCGCGACTCCGGCTGGACGATCGGGGTCATCACCAACGGCCTCACCACGACGCAGGAGGCCGTCCTGGAGCACACCGGCTTGATCGCGTACCTCGACGGCTGGAGCATTTCCGAGGCCGAGGGAGTGCGCAAACCCGACACGGCGCACTTTGAACGCGCGGCATCCCGCTGCGGACGCAGCCTTGACGACGGGGGCTGGATGATCGGGGACTCGGTCGACGCCGACGTCTGCGGGGCCAAGGGCGCTGGGCTGAGCACCATCTGGATCAGCCGACAGCGCACATGGCCCATCGGCCTCCCGCCCCCGGACCATGCCGTCGGAGACATTGCGGAGGCGCTCCAGTTCATGCTCACGCACACCGCATCGTGACCCCCGGACCGCCACGCCGGACCCGGACAGCCCGCCCCGCGCGAGCGGCGGTGTTCTCGGCCGGATCCTGGGGGACGGTGTTCGCCAAGGTGCTGGCCGACGTCGGCAGCGACGTCGTCCTGCACGCCCGCCGGAACGAGATCGCCGATGCGATCAACACCCGCCGCCGCAACTCCGGCTACTTCCCGGACATCGAGCTGCCACCGAACCTGACGGCGACGACCGACCCGGCCGCCGCGCTGGACGGCGCGGACCACCTCGTTCTCTCGATCCCCGCCCAGTCCTTGCGCGACAACCTCACTGCCTGGTCGCCGTACATCGGCCCGCGCACCGTGATCATCTCCTTGATGAAGGGCATCGAGCAGAGCACCGGGAAGCGCGCGAGCGAGGTCATCGCCGAAACCAGCGGCGTGCCCGCGGACCGCATCGCCGTACTGTCGGGCCCGAACCTCGCCCGCGAGATCGCCACCGGCCAACCCGCCGCCGCCACCGTCGCCTGCCCCGACGAGACCACCGCCCGCGCCTTCCAAGCGGCCTGCCGCGCCCCGTACTTCCGGCCCTACACCAGCACCGACGTCATCGGCTGCGAACTGGGCGGCGCAGTGAAGAACGTCATCGCCCTCGCCGTCGGCATCGCCACCGGCATGGGCCTGGGCCACAACACCGCCGCCATGCTCATCACCCGCGGCCTGGCCGAGACCACCCGCCTCGCCACCGCCCTCGGCGCCGAACCAGCCACCCTCGCAGGCCTTGCCGGCCTGGGCGACCTGACAGCCACCTGCTCCTCCCCGCTCTCCCGCAACCGCACCTTCGGCACCCACCTCGGCCGCGGCATGACCGTCGCACAGGCCACCGCCGCCACCGAGCAGACCACCGAAGGCGTCAAGAGCGCGCAGGCGATCCTCGACCTCGCCCGCGCCCACCACATCGACATGCCGATCACGGACGTCGTCTCACAGCTGCTCCGTGAGAAGGTCACCCTCGGCCAGGCCGCCGCCGCGCTGATGCAGCGGCCGGCCAAGCCCGAACACTGACCTCGCCTCGGCGCCCCCGGGCGCGCCTCCTCCAGGCGCGGCGAGGCCGACCGCAGCGAGAGGCCGATGCCCGTGGCACTCCCTGGGAGACGCTGGTGGCCTGCGTGGGGACACCGCGTACGGGCTGTGTGCTGAAGCATTCGGTGAGACGGATCCTCCTTCGAACCCGAAGCATGAAAACTTCAGCGCGCAGGTCAGAAGGCATCCGTGCTGAAGGATTGAATGCCCGCGGCCGCCAGATTCATCCCTCGCAGCATCTCCGCCGGGCTGCGGAGGCGAGCGGGTCAGCGGCGTCTGGGGCCAATTCGCCCGCAGCAGACAAGAAGAACCGCGACAGGACTGGAATGCCCTCCGGAACCATGTCAACGTACAGCGTCCCGGAAAACATCAGGTCAGCGAAGGTGTGCGGGCTCCAACCGGCCGGCGCGCCAGCCAGCCCTACGGGAGCCCGCGCCTCGACCGCGCCTCCGAGCGCCCGACTCCACGGAGGTCCACCTGTCGAACGCCGCTATCCGATCTGCCCGGTTCACCGCCCCCGTCCTCTTGGAGCGCGGAGCCATGAACGCGTGGACAGCCCAACGGGCAGAGGATTACGGCTCCTTGTCCACGGCCCTGCGTTTGTGCGTCTGCGCGGCCGGGCTATTTGGGGAGGACCTGCTGCAGCGCGGATATCGCCGTGATCGCGCGGTCCTCGCGCACGTCGCGGCGCACCCTGGAGTGGCGACTCGCCATGTGGCCCGAGCCGTCGGAGCCCCCGAGCATGTCGTCGTCCGAAACCTCGACCGCCTCACCGGCGACGGACTGCTTGCGCTCGTCGCTGGCGGCGCGACTCCAGCACTGCGGTCCTACCGACTGGCGTCCTGACGGCCGCGAAAGCGTACCCGAAGGCCAGGAGCACGTCCCTGCTGGGCGATACATAGCAGGTGATCCCCGGTTAGCGAAACCGGGGATCGGCCGGACCATTGATGCTGTTCGTCTTCGGCTGCGCTTGGCGGTGGAGCCCTAGCGGACGGCGTAGCCCATTCGCCTAGCCCCTCATTGGCGGAGGCGCCGTAGTGCAAATATTTCCACGTATTCGAGGAGAGTGAGCATTCTGTCCGATCCCATCAAGAAACTTCCGCCAAACTCGAAGGGGAAGGTCAGGTACCAGTTTGTTGTCGACGTAGGGGTCGACCCCGAATCTGGGAAGCGTAAGCAGTTGAGGCGTACCTTCGATTCGTTGAAGGAAGCGAAGGCTGAGTACGCGAACATATCTAACCGGCGAAACGAGGGCTCATTCGTTCCGCCCAACAAGATCACCGTGAACGAATGGCTCGACCGATGGCTGGCCATGAAAGCCGATGATCTCGAAGAAACCACCATCTACAACTACACGATTACCTTGGATCGAGTTCGGGGGAGGCTTGGCAAGATCCCCCTCCAGGACCTTACTGAAGAGGATGTGGTGGAGTGGAGGGACTGGGCCCTGGCGCATGGTCGTATGCGTGGTAAAAGGGCGGGGACGCCGCTTGGTGTCACGAGTGTGGATATGAGTCTTGCTCGACTGAAGGAAGCTCTGGGGAGGGCTGTTACCCGACGGTTGGTGTACGTCAATGTCGCTGCCCACGTCACCATTCCCCGCAGGGCACGCAAAGCGGAGCGGAAGAACAAGGAAGAGGTGCAGCCCTGGAACGTCCAGGAGGTTCAGAAGTTCATCCATGGCATTAGGGGGGAACGCCTCTACGCTGCGCTTCTGCTTTCACTGATGGGGCTCCGTCCGGCTGAAGTCTGCGGCCTTCGCTGGGAAGATGTCGACTTGGAAAACGCTACGATTGTGATTGCCAACACGCGCACGATGATGGGCAACCGGTACGTGGTGGAGAAGGACACCAAGTCTCTTGCGGGCGAGCGGGATTTGCCGCTGCCGGCTCCGGTGCTGGCCGCCCTCAAGGCGTTTAGGGCTCTCCAGGCCGAGGAGAGGCTCGCGCTGGGAGAGGCGTACGTCGCGTCCGGCTACGTGCTGGTGCACGAGGCGGGAGACGCTTTCACGATCAAGCAGCTTCGTCGGCGCGCGTACCGGCTCATGGAGCTTCTCGGCCTCCGTCGCGTCAGGCTCTACGACGCGCGCTCGTCGTGCTTCACCTTCCTGGCCAACAACGGCGTGCCGGACCACATCCTCGCGCGATGGGCCGGGCATACGAACGTAAAGACGACCAAGAGGTGGTACGTCAAGCCGGACGTAGAGGATCTCCGCGGGGCCGCCACCACGTGGGATGGCCTGCACGGGGTTGCGGTGGAGGGGCAAGCGTGAGCCGTGCGCTCCACCAGTCGAGCGACTTGCCGAGCCGCATGGCCAGCAGACCCCGGCGATGTGACTTCTCGTGACAGATGAGAGGGTCTGGCGGGTGAGTGAGACACCGGCGAAGACCCTCCAATACCGCTCTGACGGGCCAGAAGACGCTCCCGTCCTGGTCCTGGGGCCCGCGTTGGGTACCACATGGCACATGTGGGATCGGCAGATCCCGGAGCTGAGCCGGAACCGACGCGTCCTGCGCTTCGACCTGCCCGGTCACGGCGGCTCGCCCGCCGAGCCCGCGAGCACGGTCGGCGAGCTCACCGACCGGCTCGTCGCCACCCTCGACACCCTGGGCATCGAGCGCGTCGACTATGCCGGCTGCTCCTTCGCCTCCGCCCTCGGCACCGACCTCGCCCTCCGCCACCCGCACCGCCTCTCCGGGCTCGCCCTGCTGGGCTCCGCGGCCCGCTTCGGCGCGGTCGACGCGGAGGGGGTGCGCCGGAACGGCCTCGAACCGGTCGCCCGCGCCGTGCCGGAGCGGTGGTTCGCGCCCGCGTTCGCGAGCGCACAGCCGGCCATCGTGGACTGGGCCGTCCAGATGGTCCGCAGCACCGACCTCAACTGCTTCGCGGCGGCGTGCGAGGCGCTGGCCGCGTTCGACGCGCAGACGGACCTGG
Organism: Streptomyces sp. NPDC002536; assembly: GCF_053594995.1. NCBI lineage: Bacteria > Bacillati > Actinomycetota > Actinomycetes > Kitasatosporales > Streptomycetaceae > Streptomyces > Streptomyces sp. NPDC002536. The sequence goes on along the minus strand of NZ_JBSFWU010000002.1, from coordinate 7,105 downwards.
CCCGCATCGCCGCCCCCACGCTGGTGGTCGTCGGCTCGGACGACCAGGTCACCCCGCCCTCCCAGGCCCGCGCCCTGGTCGCGGGCATCCCCGACGCCCGCCTCGCGGTCGTACCGGGCGCCTGCCACCTGACGCCGGTGGAACAGCCGGCGGCGGTGACGGACCTGCTGCTCCGCCACTTCACGACACCGGCGTCCGTGCGCCCAGGGGGGCGCACGGACGACTGGCCGGTGCCGCCGGGGAGTACTCCGGCGGCGGGTACGGGTGCGGGTGCTGGGCGGGATGACTGGCCGGTGCCGTCGGGGAGCACCCCGGCGACCCCGGTTCCCGGGCCCGGCCGCCCCGGCGATGCGGGGGTCGGCGCGGAGGCCGGTCGGGGCGATTGGCCTGTGCCGTCGGGCAGCGGGCAGCCGTCCGGTCCCGGGGGCGCGGTCGGCGACTGGCAGTCGGCGCCGGGTCCGCGCCCGGACGCTGCGGCGAGGGGCACCGCTCCGGCGGGCGATGACTGGCCGGTGCCGTCGGGCAGTACTCCGCCCACCCCTTCCTCCGGGCCCGCCCGCCCTGGTGATGCCGTGCCGGGCACGGGTGATTGGCGGGTTGGGCAGGCGTCCGGTCCTGGGGGTGCCGCCGGCGACTGGTCGTCGGCGCCGGGTCCGCGTCCGGATGCTCCGGCGGCCGACTCGACGGTGACGGCCGGCGGCCGGCCTGTTTCGTCGGCTGCCTCGCCGTCCCGCCCGGACGACTGGCCGGTTGCGGCGGGCAGCACCCCGTCGGGTACCGCCGTGCCCGCTCGCGCAGCAGGCGCGACGGGTGACTGGCCCGCGCCGAAGAACGACAGCCCGGCGGCAGCGGCCGACGACTGGCCGGCCCAGGCGCCGGGTACGGCAGGCGACGCCCCGAAGAACGGCGGTTCGGCTGCCGACGGCTGGCGGGTCCCGCCGAGCGGCACGGCCGGCGGAGGGACTGCGCCCGCCCGGCCGTTGACGATCGACGACTGGCCCGCTCCGGCCTCCTCGGGGACGGCCGGTGACTGGCCTGCCCCGCCTGCCGGCTCTGCCGCCGCCGGGCCGAATGGCGCGCCTGCCCGGCCCATGACGGTGGACGATTGGCCGGTTCCTGCCGGCAGCACTCCGGCGACGGATTCCGGTGCGCCCTCGGCTCGCCCGGCAGGCACGACGCCTGACGGGTCCGCCCTGCAGGACGGCAGCCCGGCCGCGACAGGTGCCGCCGGCGTGCCGGTTCGCCCGTCGGGCGCGGTCGACGACTGGCCCGGGGCCGACGGCCCGTCCACGCGTCCCGCAGCGGCAGTTGACGGCCGTGCCGTCCCGCAGGGCAGCGCTCTGTCCGGTGGCCCGGGCGCGAAAGGTGCCGCTGCTGTGCCCGTCGGCCCGTCGGGCGCGGCCGGCGATTGGCCGGTCCCGCCGGGCAACGCCCCTTCTGCCTCGCCGTCCAGTGGCCCGGTTACCGCAGGTGCCGCTGCCGTGTCCGTCGGCCCGTCGGGCGCGGCCGGCGGCTGGCCCGTCCCGCCCGGCAGTGCTCCCTCCGGGACCGACGCCCCGTCCGCCCGTCCGGCAGCGACGATCGACGGTCGCCCCGTCCCGCCCCGCGACGCCCCGTCCGCGCGTCCCGCAGCGGCGATGGACGGTCGCCCCGTCCCGCCGCCCGGCGGCCCCGCCGCGGCAGGAGCCGTCGCCCCGTCCGCCCGCCCGGTCGGTGCCGTCGACGGCCTTCCCGTTCCGCCCGGCGGTGTCCCCTCCGCTCCCGACGCCCTGGCCACGCGTCCGGCCGCGACCGTCGACCGTCGCCCCGCCCCCGCCGCGGGAGCCCCTTCCGCGGCGGGCGCCGCCGTCGGGCTCCCCGTGCCGTTCCCGCTGCCCGCAGGGCTCCCGGCCGAGGACGATTTCCACGAGCTCGTCGTGGCCCGTGACGCCGCGATCTGGGCCCGGCCGGGGCTCGATCTGCGGAGCCGGCTGCTCGTCACGCTCGCCGCGCTCACGGCCGGCGGGCATCTCGACGAGCTGGAGCTGCACCTGCGAGCCGCGCTCCGGCACGGCGTGGCGGCCGAGGAGGTCAAGGAGGTGCTGCTGCAGTGCGCGGTCTCGTGCAGTCCTCCGGCCGTTCGCGCGGCCTACGCCGTGGCGCGGCGGGTCGTCGCCGAGGAGGGCGAGCAGGAGGAGGCCGCGGAACCGCAGCCGTAGCAAGATGGGCGGCATGAAGCTGACCAAGCACTCCCACGCCTGCGTCCGGTTGGAGAAGGACGGCCGGACGCTCGTCATCGACCCCGGCGGGTTCAGCGAACAGGACGCGGCCGTCGGGGCGGACGCCGTGCTCGTCACGCACGAGCACCCGGACCACTTCGACGAGGGCCGGCTGCGCGCAGCGCTGGAGGCGAACCCGGCCGCCGAGCTGTGGACCCTGCGCAGCGTCGCGGAGCAGGTGTCGGCGGCCTTCCCGGGCCGGGTGCACACGGTCGGCGAGGGGGACGCCTTCACCGCCGCCGGGTTCGACGTGCGCGTCTACGGGCAGCTGCACGCCGTGATCCACCCGGACATCGACAGGATCACGAACGTCGGCTACTTCGTCGACGACTCCGTCTTCCACCCCGGCGATGCGCTCACCGTCCCCGACCGTCCCGTCGACACGCTGATGCTGCCGGTGATGGCCCCGTGGAACAAGGTCTCGGAGGTCGTCGACTACCTCCGCGAGGTCAAGCCGCGCCGTGCGATCGACATCCACGACGGGCTGCTGAGCGATCTGGCCAGGCCGGTGTACGACCGGATGCTCGGCCCGCAGGGGCCGGGCGGCACCTCGGGGGCCGACCACGAGCGGATGGCGGCGGGGGAGAGCCGGGAGCTGTGAGGGGCGACGCGGGCGGCGTTGTCACACCCGGCCGTTAGGGTGGCCCCATGCGCATCGCCACCTGGAACGTGAACTCGATCGGCGCCCGGCTGCCCCGGCTCCTGGCCTGGCTGGAGAGCAGCGGTACGGACGTGCTGTGCCTGCAGGAGGCCAAGTGCACGGCGGAGCAGTTCCCGACGGCGGAGCTGCGCGAGCTGGGCTACGAGGCGGCGGTCAACGCGACGGGCCGGTGGAACGGGGTGGCGGTGCTCTCCCGGGTCGGTCTGGACGAGGTGGTCACGGGCCTGCCGGGCGGTCCGGAGTACGAGGGCGAGCAGGAGCCCCGTGCGATCTCCGCGACGTGCGGGGGCGTGCGCGTCTGGTCGGTGTACGTGCCCAACGGGCGCGACGTCGAGCACGACCACTACGGCTACAAGCTCCGCTGGTTCGAGGCCCTGCGCGACGCGGTGGCGGCGGACGCCGCGGCCGACCGCCCGTTCGCGGTCCTCGGCGACTACAACGTGGCCCCCACCGACGAGGACGTCTACGACCCGGCCGTCTTCGAGGGCCTCACGCACGTCACGCCCGCCGAGCGTGCCGCCCTCGCCGCCCTGCGCGACACGGGCCTGTCCGACGTGGTGCCCCGCCCGCTGAAGTACGACCGCCCGTACACCTACTGGGACTACCGGCAGCTGTGCTTCCCCAAGAACAAGGGCATGCGCATCGACCTGGTCTACGGCAACGCCCCCTTCGCGGGCGCGGTGAAGGACGCCTACGTGGACCGCGAGGAGCGCAAGGGCAAGGGCGCCTCGGACCACGCCCCGGTCGTCGTCGACCTCGACATATAGCGCAACGGCTCAGCGGTTCAGACGAGTTCGCGCAGTTCCACGGAGTCGCTGAAGGCCCGCATCCCGGCGTCGTTGGGGTGCAGGTGGTCGCCGCAGTCGAAGCGCGCCAGCATCCGCTCGGGGTGCTGCGGGTCGCGGACGGCCGCGTCGAAGTCGAGGACGGCGTCGTAGGAGTCCTCGTCGCCCCGGATGCGCCGGTTGACGGCGACGCGTTTCGCCTCGGCGGCCGCCGTGCAGTCGTGGAAGCCGCCGCACGGCGCAATGGTGGCCGCCACCACGCGCATCCCGCGCTCGTGCGCCTGTTCCGCGATCGAGCGCAGGGCGGCGACGATCTGTTCGGCCGTCGTGTTCGTCCGGACGTCGTTGACGCCCTCGAAGACGATCAGGGTCCGGGCCGAGGTCTGGGCGAGGACATCGCGCTCCAGCCGGTGGCCGGCGCTGACCCCGGCCATGACGCCGCTGGTGCCGTTTCCGGGGTAGCGGTCGGCGACGACCTGGTTCCCGGAGATCCCCGCGTTGAGCACGCCGAGGGCGGGCACGGTGTGCTGGGCGCGCAGCCTGCGCGCCAGCAGGTCGGGCCACCGGCCGTTGGCGCCGGGCGTCGAGCGCTCGCCGTCGGTGATCGAGTCGCCGAGCGCCACCACGGAGCCGGGCCCGCCCTCGGCGTCCACGCCGGTGAGCAGCGGCCAACTGCCCAGCGTCTGCCGGAAGGAGGCGTCGCCGCCCTCCAGCGTGCGGTCGCCGGCGCCGTCGACGGTGAGGTACGAGACCTGGCTTGCGGTATAGCTGTGCACCGGCAACGCCCGTACGGTGCCGGGCAGATGGAGGCTCACCAGCAGATTGCTGTCGGCCGGCACCCGGAAGCCCACGGGGTCGCTGAACTGCTGGGCCCCGGCGGGGATCTCGGTCCCGGCCCGGCCGCCGAAGGCGAGGGGCACGGGCCGTCCGGCCGCCGCGGCCCCCCTGCCCTGCAGGGCCACGCTGGCGGCGCCGATGCGCACCGGGCGCCCGGCGAAGGTGTTCTCCAGCCGGATCCGGGTGCGTGGGCCGCCCGCGCTGCTGTGCACGACGAGCCGCAGCGTCCGTTCGTTCCACGGGCCGACGGAGGCGTACCCGGACGTGGGTGCCGCCCAGCTGCCGGTCCACCCGTTCGAGGGAGTGCGGAGCGCCAGTGCGAACACGTGGAGCGCGGCGGAGCCGCCGGTGCGCGGCAGGACGACGGAGCGGACCTCGCGGTTGCGGACGACCGGCACGGTCACCGCGTACAGCCGCGCGGTCGTGGTCTGCTGCCCCGCCGGGGAGTTGACGTGGGGCAGTCCGACGGCCTTGGTGGTGAGGGGGCCGCGTTTCCAGTCGGGGGCGGTGAGGGTGTAGCCGCCGGAGGAGCCGTCGCGGTAGCGGACGGTGCCCCGGCCGCTCGCCCGGCCGCCGGTGCCGGCCACGAGGAAGGTGAGGGCCTCCCCGTGGCCGGTCAGCTTCACGGCCTGCCCGGCGGCCCGTACGTTGTCGGGCTGACCGGCGCCGGAGCGGGGCCAGTGCAGCGGTGAGGCGTCGAGGGTCAGGGTGCGGCCGGGTGTCCAGCCCGCGGCCCGCAGGTCCTGGGCGGAGAGCGAGGCGCCCGAGCCGTCGAAGTCCGCGGCCCGGGCGCGGCCGTCGTCGCTGACCGCCGTATTGTCGAAGAGCCGCTCCAGGGGGAGCGGCTCTCGTGCTGCCGCCGCCGGGGCGGCGAGGGCGGGGGCGTTCGGGAGGACCAGGGCACACAGGGCCCCCGCGGCGACGGCTCCGGCCGCCGTCCGCCACCGTCTGTGCCGGCATCCGTGCCGGGTCCCGCCGATCTTCGCTGTGCGCAGCATGCGACTCATGCCTCCCTGCGTACCCGCTCCGACTGTGGCGGGATGAAGTTAAGGAGACGCCGGGGGAACGTCAAGGAGGCCGTGCCGCCACGTCGTGTGCAGCGCGCCTGTGGTGGGGCCATCCGTGCGAGTGACATCCTGGCCGGTATGAACATTCCCTTCTTGGACGGCTGGCGCAGGCGGCACGGCGCTGCGCGCGGGGTGGCGCTGCTCGGGACGGGCGAATGGGACCCGGAGGGCCTGGCCGCGCTGCTGTCGGAGTGCGAACTGCTGCGCGCGCACGCGCAGTCGGCGGGGGTCGCGCTCGACGACTCGCCGGAGTCCCTGGAGGGGCTGGACCAGCTGCAGCCGCGCTGGCGCGAGGACCCGGAGCTGGTGCCCTGGCTCGGGAACGACGCGGGGCTGTACCTGGGCACGGTAGTGGTCCGTACGGTCGCGGGGGCGGGCTGGCGGGTCCGGTCCGACGGACAGCCGGTGGTGCTGCTGGCGAACGGCCGCGAGGCGGACGTGGTGGGGGCGGGCCGCCAGTGGGCGGTGGACGGTGCCCCGGAGCTCTCCCAGCTCTACGCGGAGCTCGCCGAGGTCTGACGACCCGTCAGATAACTCTCAACTGGTGAACGGAATCGTGTACTCCAGCCGCCAGCGGTCCGCGCGGACCACGATGTCGGAGGTCTCCACGGCCCGGTCCTCGCCGTCGAAGTGGGTGCGCTCGACGACCGTGACGCACTGTCCGGCCGTACAGCCGAGCGCCTCCGCCTCCGGCGTGGTGGCCGGCCGGGAGCCGACCAGCTCCCGGGCCCGGACGACCCGGATCCCGATGGCCGCCAGCCGGCCGCGCACCCCGCGCCGGGCGTAGGGGCCCCGCTCGGGGAGGGCGACGTCGGTGCCCGCGGTGATGGTCAGCGGCTCCCAGCTGGTGGCCAGCTGCACAGGGTGCCGGTTGGCCAGGTACTCGTACTGCGTGCACAGCACGGGCTCGCCGGCCCCGATCCCGAGCCGCTCGGCGATCGGCGCCGGGGCGGGCGTCTCGGCGGAGGTCGCCTCCCAGGTCAGGGCGGTCGCGGGACGGCCCTGCGGCGGCACGGTCCCGTAACCGCGGATCTGTGCGGCGAACGGGGTGTCGACCGCGCCCGTCGAGCGCAGCAGCGTCCCCAGCGGTGCCCGGTCGGTGACGAACACGCCCCGCCCGAACTGCCCTTCCGCGTACCCGGCCGCCTTGAGCACCCGTACCGCGCGGTCCACCGTCTGGTCGCTGGCCGCATAGGCGCGTTTGAGCTCGGAACGGGACGGGATGCGGTCGCCCACGGCGAGTCCGCCCTCGTCGATGCGCCTTCGCAGATCGTCCGCGATGCGCAGATACACCGGCCTGCTGTCCCCCACGCCAGGCTCCCCTCTCCCGGGCTCCCCCGTATGGACCCACAGGCTAGGTACCCAGGCTCGGTCTGTGTACCTAGGGCCTGTCCGGCGGATCTTCGCTCGTGGGTGCGGTGCGCCCCGTCAGGGGCGCGGGGAACTGCGCGATCAGCCACCGACGGCCTGCAGCCGACGCACCACCCAGGGGTCCGG